>DASSOO010000341.1:0-4223 GCA_035700455.1 Gammaproteobacteria bacterium | reverse complement strand
TACCGGGGGGAATGTCGATTTGGACCGATTGCCATGGCAATCGGTCCAAATCGACATTCCCCCCGGTAAGGATGACACCGACACGTAACCCCTGCGCATCAACCGCATGCTCGGTCAGCGCCGCGACCGGCACCGCCGACGACGGCTCAATGACGATTTTCAGCCGTTCCCACACCAGCCGCATCGCGCGCACAATGGCGGCATCGTCGACGCGCACGATGTCGGCGACCAGCCGGCTGATAATACCGAAGGTGTTCTCGCCGACCGTGGCACGCAGGCCGTCGGCGATCGTGTCCGGCTTGACGTCGGTCACGCGCCGGCCGGCGCGCAGCGAGCGCCAGGCATCGTCGGCACCGGCGGGTTCCGCGCCGATCACGCGCGCACCCGGCGCAAGCGCCTTGACACTCACTGACGTGCCGCTGATCAGGCCACCGCCGCCAATCGGCGCCAGCACGAGATCGAGATCGGGCACCTCTGCGCACAACTCCGCCGCCGCCGTTCCCTGCCCCGCCATCACATCCCAGTCCTCGTACGGATGCACGACGTGCGCGCCACTTTTTGCGACCACTGCCGCCAGCGTATGCTCGCGATCCGCCTGTGTCGGCGCGCAGAAAACGATATTGGCTCCGTAGCCTTCGACCGCGGCTCGCTTGATACGCGGCGCGTTGTCGGGCATGACGACGGTAGCCGGAATGCCGCGCAGCTTCGCCGCCAGCGCCAACGCCTGGCCATGGTTGCCGGACGAATGCGTCGCGACGCCGCGTGCGGCATCGGTATCGCTCAGCGAAAAAACCGCGTTCGCGGCGCCGCGAAACTTGAAGGCGCCGACGCGCTGAAAGTTTTCACACTTGAAGAACACGCGGCCACCGGCAAGCGCGTCGAAATGTGCCGAGGTCAGCACCGGCGTGCGGCGCGCGAGACCCTCGAGCCGCCGCTGCGCGCGGCGCACCGCATCGAAATCGAGGTTCATCATTCCCCTGACAGCTTGGCCGCGTCGAACAACGTGCGACGGTAGTATTCGAGTTCTTCGATCGAATCCTTGATGTCCGACAGCGCGATGTGGGCCGACTCTTTCTTGAATCCGGAGGCAATGTCCGGCGCCCAGCGTTTCGCAAGTTCCTTGAGCGTGCTGACGTCGAGATTGCGGTAGTGAAAGAACTTCTCCAGCGCGGGCATCCAGCGCGCGAGAAAGCGGCGATCCTGGCAGATGCTGTTGCCGCACATCGGCGAGGCGCGTTCCGGTACGTGCGCGCGCAGAAATTCGAGCGTCTGCTTTTCGGCTTCGGCCTCGCTGACGCGGCTTTCGCGCACCCGCGCGATCAAACCGGACGCGCCGTGATGCGACACGTTCCACTCGTCCATGCCCGCCAGCGCGGCTTCGCTCTGGTGAATCGCCAGCACCGGTCCTTCCGCCAGCGGCCGCAGGTGCTTGTCGGTCACCAGCGTCGCGATTTCGATAATGCGATCATTGTCCGGATCGAGCCCGGTCATTTCGAGGTCGATCCAGATCAGGTTTTCGGCGTTTGGCGCCATGTTATAGTCCCGGCTGATTGACGCCTTATATTAGCAGGAGCCCGGAAGGTCTTAATGCTCGCGCCCCCCTTGGTCATCAACATCCCGTTCCAGCCGCTGACGATCGCGTTTCTGGCCGCACTTGCCGTCCAGCTCGCGCTCAAGGTCTGGCTTGCCCGCCGCCAGTTGCACCACGTGCGCGCGCATCGCGGCGAGGTACCGGCTGCGTTCGCCGGCGCGATTACGCCGGAGCAGCATCGCAAGGCCGCGGACTACACCGCCGCGCGCACGCGCTTCGGTTTCGTCGCGCTGGCAGTTTCGACCGTGGTGCTGCTGCTGTGGACACTGATCGGCGGCATCCAGTGGCTCGACACCGGCTGGCGCACGCTGGGCCTGAACGTCTATTTCACCGGTGTCGGCGTAATGCTCAGCGTCGCGCTGATCTCGGCACTCATCGATCTGCCGCTGTCGATTTATTCGACGTTCCGTCTCGAAGCCCGCTTCGGCTTCAACAAGAGCACGCCGGCAACGTTTGTCGCCGACCTGATCAAGGGCACCGTTCTCGCGCTCGTGATCGGCGCGCCGCTCGCATTCCTCGCCCTGTGGCTGATGGCGCGCACCGGCCGCTGGTGGTGGCTGGCCGTCTGGGCGCTGTGGATCGGCTTCGCGCTGCTGATGACCTGGGCGTACCCGGCGTTCATCGCACCGCTGTTCAACAAGTTCCGGCCGCTCGACGACGCGGCGCTGCGCGACCGGCTCACCGCACTGCTCGCACGCTGCGGTTTCAGTTCGAAAGGCGTATTCGTCATGGACGGCTCGCGCCGCTCGGCGCACGGCAACGCGTATTTCACCGGCATCGGCCGCAACAAGCGCATCGTATTTTTCGACACGCTGATGGAAAGCCTCGGCGGCGCCGAAATCGAGGCGGTGATGGCGCACGAACTCGGCCACTTCCGCCTGCATCACGTGAAGATCCGCCTGGCAATGACCGCCTTACTGGGTCTGGGCGGCTTTGCGCTGCTCGGCTGGCTCGCCGCACAGCCCTGGTTCTATCACGGCCTCGGCGTCTCCGTGCCGTCGAATCACGCCGCACTGATCCTGTTCGCGCTGGTCGCGCCGGTCTTCATGTTCCCGCTGACGCCGCTGTTCTCATGGCTGTCGCGCCGCCACGAATTCGCCGCCGACCACTACGCAACCGAACAGGCCGACGGCGCCGCCCTCGCCTCCGGCCTCGTCACGCTGTATCGCGACAACTCGACGACGCTGACGCCGGACCCGTTGCACTCCGGCTTCTATGACTCGCACCCGCCGGCGATCATCAGAATTTCTCGGCTGAAGCCGAGAAGTGCCCAGGACTAAGTGCCTAGTGCCTAGTGCCTAGTGCCTAGTGCTAAGTGCTAAGTGCAGAATTGCGCGTGCTTTTTCTTATACTCAGTCCCAGGCACTCAGTCCTAGGAACTATCTTTCAGTCCGGCGGCGAAGCCGCCTATCCCGGCGGCCAGGTCAGCCGCCGTCCGGCGAGCAGGTGCATGTGGATGTGCCACACGGATTGGCCGGCGCCTTCGTTGCAGTTCATCACCACGCGATAGCCGTCGTCGGCGACGCCAAACTTACGCGCGAGGTCGCGCGCGACAAGACTCAGCTTGCCCACCAAACCGGCATCGCCTTCCTCAAGATCGTTCAACGTCGCGATGTGGCGGCGAGGCACGATCAGCACGTGTGTCGGCGCCTGCGGGTTGATATCGCGAAATGCGACCACCTCGTCGTCTTCGTAAACGATGTCGCCCTTGATCTCGCCGGCGATGATTTTGCAAAACAGGCAATCGGCCATCTTCTTCTCCTGCATTAGTTGCATGAGCGCAGGCGTACGTTACGGCACCTGTTTTCCAGACCGTGTGAAACATGGATGTCGAGGCGGAGCCTCCATGGACGGATTTACGGCGTTCTGGAAAACAGGTGCCGTGACGGGCGCCGGGTTACGGCATCCCATCGGCAGTTCAACTGACCTCGCGGCGGCCATTGAACGCCAGCGTCAACGTACCCCCGTCGACGTATTCGAGTTCGCCGCCGATCGGAACGCCATGCGCAATGCGCGTGGTACGAATGCGGCGTTCGCCGGCGAGTCCGCCGATGTAATGCGCGGTCGCCTCGCCTTCGACGGTTGAATTCGTCGCCAGGATCACCTCCTCGATGCCGCCTTCGTCGAGCCGCGCTTCGAGCAGGTCGAGGCCGAGCTCCGCCGGGCCGATGCCGTCCATCGGCGACAAGTGCCCCATCAGAATAAAGTAGCGGCCGCGATAAATTGCCGCCTGTTCGATCGCGACCACGTCCGCCGGCGTTTCTACCACGCACAGCAACCGGTCGTCGCGCTCGGGCGCCTGACACAGGCTGCACAGTTCGGCTTCCGCCAGCATGCGGCAGCGCCGGCAGCGGCCGATGCCGGCGACGGCCGCGGCCATCGCTTCAGCCAACCGGCGCGCACCGTCGCGGTCGCGTTCGAGCAGGTGAAACGCCATGCGTTGCGCCGACTTCGGCCCCACGCCGGGCAGGCTGCGCAGCGCGTCGACGAGGCTTGCGAGCAGCGGCGAATAGATGGTTGCCATTAAAAGGGCAGCTTCATGCCGGGCGGCAAGCTCATGCCGGCGGTCATGCCGGCGAAGCGCTCTTCCATCATCTTGCCGACGCGGTTTACCGCATCGTAACGATGCGGT
>DASSOO010000340.1:0-5111 GCA_035700455.1 Gammaproteobacteria bacterium | reverse complement strand
GCCAGCCCCATGACATCATCGTCTCGTGCGGCAGCAGCACGGTCAGCGCAGTAACCAGAACTGCCCCCAGCGAGTAGCCGGTAAGCGTGCCGAATTCGAGCCAACTCGCGAGAAAACCGCGCCGCCGGTCCGGCGCATACTCGACGATGAAGGTTGCCGCACCACCGTATTCGCCCCCCGTGGAAAAACCCTGCAAGAGCCGCGCGACAATCAGCAGCATCGGTGCCCAGACGCCGATCGTGTCATAGCCGGGCAGAAGCCCGATGATGAACGTGCCGCCGGACATGAGAACGATCGTCGCGGCCAGCACGCGATTGCGCCCGATATGGTCGCCGAGCGGGCCGAAGAAAAGGCCGCCGAGCGGCCGCACGATGAAGGCGACCGCGAAGACCGCAAAGGATGCAAGCAGCGCGGCGGTCGTGCTGTGCGCCGGGAAGAAAATTTCCCCGACTGTTGCCGCCAGATAGCTGTAAACGCCAAAGTCGAACCACTCGAGGCAATTGCCCATCGCCGCGGCGGCGACGGCCCTGCGCACGCCCGTGTCCGTCTCTGTTTGAATCCCCATGCCGACCTGTGAATACGGGTACATCCCCTACCCTAACAAACTTCGCCGTGCGTTTCCGCCCGGCTCCCGCGAGATGTGGCATCATGCAAGTACAGCAAGGAAGCGGGGAACCTGGATGGCTGACGAGCCCGACGGGAACCATACCAACAACAACGCGTTGACCGCCGGTGCACCTTTGGGGCCGGCACAACTGATTTCGCTGCGCGGCGGCGTGCTCGGCATCCTTATTCTGGCGGTGCTCGCGGTACTGTACGCGGCATCCGAAGTCCTGATTCCAATTGCGATGGCGCTGCTGCTCGCGGTGGCGTTTTCCGGCATCATCGAATGGCTGGAAGCGCGTCGCGTACCGCCGGCCGCCGGCGGTATCATCGTCGTTTTCGCGGTGGTCGGAATTTCGCTCGCGGGCATCTACGGTCTCGCGAAGCCGATGCAGCAGTGGGTCACGCGCGCACCGCAGGGGCTGGGGCGCGCACAGCGGCATCTGCAGGCTTTGCAGAAACCGCTGCACGAACTGCAACGGCTGGAACGGGCGGTTGAAAAGATCGGCGGCGGCCAATCAAGCGGACAAACCCAATCGGGCCTGCATCTCAACCTGACGCACAAACTCATCGAGTGGACGACGACGCTGATTTACGGCTTGAGCGTGACGCTCGCGCTGCTCTACTTTCTGCTCGCAACCGGCCGGCGGCTATTGCGCAGCATTGTCCACATCCTGCCGAACATTGAGGAAAAGGAGAGCGCAGTCGAGCTGGCTTTCGGGTTACAGCGGCTGATCTCGCGCTACCTGTTCACGATCACCGTCATCAATTTTGCGCTGGGCACACTCGTTGCGCTCGCTTTATGGGGCCTCGGGATGCCGGACCCGGTCTTGTGGGGCGTGATGGTCGCAGTGTTCAACTACATTCCGTATCTCGGCGCGATCGCCAGCGCGATAATTATCGGCATTGTCGCGGCTATCAGCCTGCCCAGCTTCGCGCACGCGCTGACGGCAATCGCCGTGCTCGTCGTGCTGATGACAGCCGAGGGGCAATACGTGACACCGCATGTGCTTGGCCAACGGATGAAGATCAATCCGGTGATGATCTTTGTCACACTGATCGTCGGGGCATGGATGTGGGGCGTGGTCGGCGCATTCATTTCGGTGCCGCTGCTGGCGTGCATCACGCTCGCCTGCGAAGGCATTCCGCAGCTTAATTCGATTGCGCGGTTCCTGCGCAGCTAACAAGGTGCAGAAAAGCCTATCCCGGCTTTTCGCTCAAGCCGCCCGGCGCGAGCCGAGATAAATTGCCGCCAGCGCGAGTGCGGCACCGCCAAGTTCGACCGGCGTGAATGCGCGCCCGAAAAACAGTACATCCCAGATGAATGCGCACATCGGCTGGAGCAGCAATACGAGCCCGACCTGCGAGGCGCGCACCCGCGGCAGGCTTTTTGAAATCAGTACCCAGCCGGCGACCTGTCCGAACACGCCGTAGGCGAGCAACACGCCGCCGTCGCGCCAGGTCGGGATCGCGAACGACTCGCCGTCCAGCAATACAGCACCGGCGAGAAACAAGGCGCACAGGAGCGAAATCAGCGCGATGTTCGCAAAGTCACCCTGGCGGCCGGCGCGCACGCGCGACGAGCGCAGCGTCAGGATATATCCGGCGTAACAGGCGGCGGTGAGCAGGCCCAGCCCGACGCCGACATGGTAGCCGGCGGGCAAGGCACTCCAATCGACGCCGACAAGCAGAAACAAGCCGAGCAGGGCGAGCGGCAAAGCGAAACCGATCTGCCAGCGTAAGCGTTCGCCGAAGAAAAAGATTCCGGCGGCCGCGAGCGCAAAAACCTGGAAGTTCGCCAGCAGCGTGGCAACGCCGGGACCGACGTAGTCGATGCTGCGATGCCAGAAGCCGAGATCGAGTGCGAAGCACAGCGCCGCCACCGCGATCACCGCTGCTGCGCGCCAGCCACACCACAGACGTTCGCCATGCAGACGTGCGATCACGAGTAGGATGCCGCCGCCGAGTGCGACGCGATAAAAGGCTGCCGTATCCGGCCCGACGGCAGTCAGCTTCACGAACACCGCCGAAAAGCTGATCATGACAGCGCCCGCGATCAACTGCAGCATCGGCAGCATCGGCCGCGCGACGCGGGCGCCGCGCATCGATGACATGGCGGCTATCGCGGCTTACCTTGGGCTGCGGCGCCGTCAGGCATGCGCGAGTGCGGCTTCCAGTTCCGCGAAGGTGCTGGCCACACCGGCCTGGTCGAGTTGTACCCCCAGTTGCCGGCCAATCTGTACCGACGAAAACAGTCCGCGAATCATGTCGCCGTTGGCGGTGCGTTCGACAACCATTGCATGCTGGCGACCCGCCATTTTGAGCGTTTCGAGAATGTCGCCGACCGCCGCAACCTGCACCTCGTGCATCCACATCGCCTCAAGCCGGTCGCGCGGCGTCATGATGTCGCGCACGAGCACTTCCTGCCGGCCGACGCCGAGCTCCTGCATAAAGCGCACCGGCCGCTCGCCCTGGATGTCGCGTGCCGTAATCAGCCCGACGACAGCCTGCTCGGCATTCAGCACCAACAGCAGCCGCACGCCGCTTTTGCGCATGCGGTCGAGTGCGTCGTCCATCGTGTCGTTCGGAGCGATGGTGACAGCGGTGACCCGCGTGAGATCGGTCATGACATCGATGGCCGGGCTGCGTAAGCTGACTTTCTCAGGTAAGCTCTGCGTCGGGGTTTCAATCTTGGTCCCGGACGCAACCGAAGCCAGTGACAGCGATTTGAAGTTTGCTTGCATCGACGAAACTCCTTTCGCGACCATTGTAATTCCGGCACCGCCGGCAGCTTTCATTTTAACGCAGCGGCAGGCTGTCGTAGCTGAAAGCGCGGTTCTTCAACAATCCGTTAACTGCGGGCACTACAATGTCTGACCGGGCAACCGAGAGAAAATTCGCCGGCCGCTATACGTTCCGGGTGCGCTGGAGCGACCTGGACGCGCTCGGCCATGTCAACAATAGCCGCTTTTTTACCTACTTTGAGCAGGCGCGGGTCGAGTGGCTGGAGGGTACCGGTTGGAGCGGCGGCAATGTCGCCGGCGGACCTGTGGTTGCGACCGCGGCCTGCCGATTTCTGAAACCGATCGGCTACCCGGCGACGATCGAAGTCAGCCTGTTTGCGGGCGTTCCCGGCACCAAAAGCATCCCGACCTATTATGAAATTCGCCTGGCCGGCAACGACGAACTGGTTGCCGACGGCGAAGCGGTGATGGTCTGGATCGACACCGCGACCGGCCGCAGCATGCCGCTGCCGGATCCGGTGCGCACGCTGCTCGATGGGCTTCCGGACGCTGCGGCTTGATCAGCCGAGAAGCTTCAGTGTCAGGCAGCGTGCCGAGCCACCAGCCTTGACGAACTCGCCCAGGGGGATTTCGACGGGATCGAAACCGGCTTCGGCAAGGGTCGATTTCAGCGTATCCGACGCGCTATTGAAAATCACGGTATCTTCAATATTGACCGCATTGCAGGCAAATTTCATTACATCGTCTTCGGCGACGACGATACGCTTGGCCGCGGGCACGCGCGCTTCGATCAACTGGCGCGATTCCGCGTCGAAAGCCGGCGGATAATACATGACGTAACCGCGCGCAAGCACCGACATGCAAGTGTCGAGGTGGTAAAAGCGCGGATCGACGAGCTTGAGCGACAGGACTTCGCGATTGAGCCATTCGCCGACGCAGCGATGCGCCGCATTGCTGCTGCGAAAACCGTAGCCGATCCAGATCCACGGCTGCTCAGGATCAATCCACGCGTCGCCGCCTTCGAACGAGGCCGGCGGCTCATGCACATCGTAGTCGTGTTCTTCGAACCAGCGCTTGAAGTAGCCGGCCTCGCGTTGACGCTCGGGGTGAAAAAACCGGCAGGCGACGGCAACGCCGCCGCAGACGGCGCCTGCATCCGCGGTAAAAACCATGTCCGGCGAGCCTTCGACCGGCTCGATGAGCGTCACCTCGGCGCGCGCCGCAATCGCATCGTGCAACGCCGTCCATTGTTCCCGCGCGAGTTCCAGCGACACCTCGCCGGTATTGCGCTCCATCCACGGATTGATTGCGTAGTCGATGTGATAATGATCGGGCGGACACATCAAGATGCGAGTCGCGGGCATCGAATAATCCTGATTATCGGTTGGAGTTTGCCGCTGCGGCGCGTGTTATTGTACCGCATCCGGCACGGCCGGGACTGATTGAACAGGAGTCGTCATGGGCAGCAAGAAGCAGGATTTTCAGGCGTACCGGGCGCGGATGAACGAGCGCATCCTCGCGAGCGACAACCGCGTCGTCAAAAGAATGTTTTCCGTCGACAGCCTCGCGTACGGCGATACCGGCGTACTGCCGGTCAAAACGAAGGAGCTGCTCGGGCTCGTCGCGTCATTGGTGCTGCGCTGCGACGACTGCGTGGCGTATCACCTGAACCAGTGCGTCGACAGCGGCTCAACGCGCGATGAAATCGTGGAAGCGATGAGCATCGGTCTCGTTGTCGGCGGCACAATCGTGATCCCGCACCTC
>DASSOO010000339.1:0-2351 GCA_035700455.1 Gammaproteobacteria bacterium | reverse complement strand
CCGGGACGGAAGTACATAGAGCGTATATATTTCGCCACGATATCGCGGATTATCCAGCCGTTCCGGGCCCGCATATACGAAGCCGATAACTTCCCCGGCACCATCCTCCGCAACCAGCACAAACTTCATCGTTCCAATGTTCGCGAGGGTATTTGTCCACTGCGAAGTGCGGCGAGGAATCGACAGAGAAGAGAGATAAGCGGAGGAGATGATGCCCGAATAGGCGTGCTGCCACGTCTCGACGTGGATTTGCGCAATAGCCGCGGCATCCTCAGCGTTGGCATGCCTTATCTGCATCCGTCTGGTTCGATATTTTTCCGGAGTCAGCGGCTCGAGACACCGTGCTGGCGTTTAACGTGCATGCATGCACAGACGTCGCGCCGCAAACGGGCGACCACGAGTTGCTTGCGTGCGAAAGCGGTGGCTTTTTATCTCGAAGCCTCGCGTTCCATTTCCGCTTCTACTTCCAGGCTTTCGCGGTCGCGAAAAATTGTAGCGGTGGCAAGTGCGCGGCCCGCACTGAGATAGGTGACGGTGCAATCGTACGCGGCCGGATCGCCATTCAGCAGCGCTTCGTCCCAGCGATCCGCGTGCCCGACGTAGTTCAGACTGACGTCGTAGTGCTGGCTCCAGAAGAAGGGCGGGGAAGTATAGCGTTCCCGGTAGCCGAGCATGTTGCGCGCGGCGGTCTGCCCCTGGCGCTGCGCTACAACCCAGTGTTCTACTCGAATTGCGGAGCCGCTGAAGGCGTCGGGCCAGCGGGCAATATCGCCGGCGGCGTAAATGTCCGGCGCACTCGTTTGCAGATATTCGTTGACGCTCACTCCGCGGTCGATGGCCAGACCCGCCGCTTCGGCGAGCGCGATGCGTGGGCGAACGCCGACACCAACAACGACGAGATCCGTTTCCAGCAGGCTGCCGTCGTCGAGGGTGACGCTTCCCGGCTGGATCGCGGATGCGGTGCGGCCAAGATGAAATACGACCCCCTTGGATTCGTGCAAGTTACGAACGAAGTCTCCCAGCGCCGGACCGAACACACGTTCCAGGGGACGCGCTTCCGGCGCGACGACATGGACTTCAAGTCCGCGCGTGCGCAAGGACGCAGCAACTTCGAGACCGATAAAGCTCCCGCCGATCACCACGGCGTGTTTTGCACCCTCGTTGACCGCGGCGATAATTGCGCGACTGTCGTCGAGAGTGCGCAGGTAGTGCACGTGCGGCAGGTCGGCGCCGGCAATCGGTAGCCTGACCGGTTCGGCGCCTGTCGCCAGAAGCAACGCGCCGTAAGCAAGTTCTTCGCCGTTGCCGAAGCGCACGCGCTTTTGCGCCGGCTCGATGGCGGCGACCCCCGTATTCAATCGCAACTCGATGTTGTGTTCCCGGTAGTGCTTTTCGGAACGTACCGGCACCCAGGCTTCCGGCGCGGTGCCGGCAAGGTAGTCCTTGGAGAGGTTGGGGCGGTCCGACGGCAGGTTGTCTTCAGCGCTGACCATCGTTACCGGCCCGGCATAGCCGCAGAAGCGCAGCATGGTCGCCGCGGCCTCGCCGGCGGCACCGCCGCCAATGATGACGATCGATTCCGGTTCGCGCGCCCCGGCAGGTTTTTGTCGCGCACTGCGTTTTGCAAGCGGCAGTTTGTCGCGCACGAAGATCTCGCCGCCTTGCCGGTCAACGCGCCAGCACGGGATTGGATTGAGCGCCGGCGCGCCGAGCACTTCGCCATTGCGCAGGCTGAAGCACGCGTGGTGCCACGGACAGCGAACCGTATCGCCGACGACAAGTCCCTTTTCGAGCGGACCGTGATAGTGCGTGCAGACGGTGCCCGTTGCGAAGACCTCGTCTCCGTGACGGACGAGCATTACCTTGTCGTCGCCGACATGCCCAGCTAGTGTGCCGCCGTCGGTTAATTCGTCGATTGAGATTCCGGCGCTGAAGTCGGGGCCGGTCGGCTTGGCCTGTTCTGCCATGATCGCTCCTCGCTTGTCCGCCCCCGCGCTGAGACTGCTGCCGGCTCTCGACGGCCGGTGCCGCAGCCTCTGTCGACTATAGCCTGCCATGAAGGGGCGGACAAGCGGGGGAGAGCGCTTGCGAACTTCTTGTCATTCCCGCGCGCACGCGGGAAGCACTCAATTTATGGGTTCCGCCTGAGAGACGCGTCGCGTCATCAACAGCCATCCATGGCCGTCGAACTCGGCGTCGAAGCTGAAATAACGGGGGAGAGACGGTCGCTGTGTACGAATCAGCTCCAGTTCAGCACAATCTTGCCGGACTGGCCGGAGCGCATGGTCTGGAAGCCGGTTTCGAAATCGTCGACGCCGTAGTTGTGAGTCAGAATCGGCGACACGTTGAGG
>DASSOO010000338.1:0-3046 GCA_035700455.1 Gammaproteobacteria bacterium | reverse complement strand
GTTGAGCCGATTCGCGAACAGGATCAGGCGCTGCAGGCCGAGCTTGCACGCCGTCACGAGGTCGAGGCCGAACTCAATGCCGCGCGGCTCAAGGTGGAAGATATCGACGCCGCGCTGCGCGATCTTGAACAGCAGCGTGTCGCGCGCGAGCGCGAGGTAGACGAACAGCGCGGGACGCTGGAGGCGCGGCGCCTTGCGACCCAGGAACTGCGCACGCGGCGCAAGACACTGGAAGAGCAACTTGAAGCCGACGGCCAAATGTTGTCGGCGGTGCTTGTGCAGCTTGACGAGGACGCCAACGCCGCCGCCTGGGCCGAGCGCGCGGCAGCTTTGGAGCAGCGCATCCAGCGTCTCGGCGCGATCAACCTTGCGGCCATTGAAGAGTTTGACGAACAGTCGGAGCGCGCGCATTACCTCGACGCGCAGCATGCAGATCTCACCGACGCGCTGACGACGCTTGAAAATGCGATCCGCAAGATCGACCGCGAAACGCGCACGCGCTTCAAGGAAACCTTCGACCGCGTTAATGCCGGTTTGAAGGCGGCGTTCCCGCGCCTGTTTGGCGGCGGCCACGCGTATCTGGAACTTACCGGCGAGGAACTGCTCGACGCCGGCGTCACGGTGATGGCACGGCCGCCCGGCAAGCGCAACAGTACCATTCATTTATTGTCGGGCGGCGAAAAGGCGTTGACGGCGGTGGCGCTGGTCTTCTCGATTTTTGAACTCAACCCGGCACCGTTCTGCATGCTCGACGAGGTCGACGCGCCACTCGACGATGCCAATATCGGCCGCTTCTGCGACCTCGTGCGCGACATGTCCGAGCGCGTCCAGTTCATTTTCATTACCCACAGCAAGGTAACAATGGAAATGGCAACACACTTGACCGGCGTGACCATGCACGAGGCGGGTGTATCGCGGCTGGTCGCTGTCGATGTCGACGAGGCGGCACGGATGGCCGCGGTGTAGGACCGTTATATGAGTACGCTGCGCTGGATTTTGCTTGGCATCGGACTCATGGTCATCGCGGCAGTGTATTTCTGGTCGCGGCGCAGGGAGCGGCCGGCAGCACCGGCGCCGGTACGCCGCCCGCCGGTTGAGCCGTACTTCGGCGAGGCGGAATCTGCGGTTGTCGCAGAGGAGCCGGCTCCGGCTTCATCGGTCGAAGCTGCCGCGGCACCAGCCGAGGCCGCGCCCGACCGTGAATCCGAAAACCTGATCCTTACGTTGAGCGTCGTGCCGCGAGCGACCGAAGGTTTCGCCGCGGCGGCGACGCTGGATGCGCTGGCGGCCGCCGGTCTGTGCCGCGGGCGCTTCGAAATCTATCACTTCGCCAATCCCGACGGCGGTGGAGCCGACTGGTTCAGCGCGGCCAGCATGCTCGAGCCTGGCGAGTTTCCGGATGCGGAATCCGATGCCGGCGTGCCCGGCATTACGTTGTTTCTGGTGCTGCCGGGGCCGGCACAGCCGCATGCCGCGCTCGACGCGATGCTCGCCGCCGCCCGGCGTCTGGCGGCGGATCTCGACGGCGATCTCGAAGACGCGCGCCACAAACCCTTCACGGCGTTGGCCGCGCAGCGCATGCGCGAACAGCTCGGCGAGTGGCGCGTGCGCAGTGAAGCCTTTTAAATATAATCCGCCCGACCTGACGCAACCGAACCGCGATGACCAAAGTTTCACAACAACAGGCAGCGCGCGCGGCTGAGCTGCGCGAACTCCTGAACCGCGCCGTCATCGCCTACTACGTCGACGACGCGCCGATCATGGAAGACGCGGCCTACGATGCGCTCTATGACGAGCTCGCCGAGCTCGAAAAAAAGCACCCCGAACTTGTTGCAGCCGATTCGCCGACGCAGCGGGTCGGGGCACCGCCGTCGGAGAAATTCAGGAAGGCGCGTCACCTTACGCCGATGGGGTCTCTCGACAAAGTCACCACCGATGAGGCGATCGCGAAGTGGGCGGCCGATGTGCGCAAGCGGCTGGACACGGACGAGCCGGTCGCATTCGTGCTCGAGCCGAAGATCGATGGCTCGGCGATCAACCTCGTCTACGAAAACGGCGTGTTCGTGCGCGGCGAAACGCGCGGCGACGGTCTCGAAGGCGAAGACGTGACGCCGAACCTGCGCACGATTCGTGCGATTCCATTACGGATGCGGCTGAAGAAAGGCGAGACGCCGCCCGCGCTCGTCGAAGTGCGCGGCGAGGTTTACTTGCCGCTGCCCGGCTTTCGTGCATTCAACGAAAAGCTTGCCGCGGAGGGCAAGCCGTTGGCACCGAACCCGCGCAATGCGGCAGCCGGTTCGCTCCGCCAGAAAGATCCGTCGATCACCGCGGAGCGGCCGCTGTCGATCTGGATATACGGTACCGGCGGACGCCATGGCCTCGATACGCTGACGACGCATTGGGACACGCTCGCGTGGTTGCGGGCGCACGGTTTTCCGACCAACCCGTTTGCAGAACGCGTGGACTCGGTCGAAGCGGTGATGCAGCGCTGCCGCGACTGGGAAGCGCGCCGCGCGAAGCTCGACTACGAGATCGACGGCATTGTCATCAAGGTGGACGACTTCGCGCAGCAGGAACGGCTCGGGGCGCTGCACGGGCGGCCGCGCTGGGCGCGCGCATTCAAGTGGGCGCCAATGACAGCGGTCACGCGGCTCGAAAAAATCATGATTCGCGTCGGCCGAACCGGTGCGCTCAATCCGTGGGCGATGCTCAAGCCGGTCGAGGTGGGCGGCGTGACGGTATCACGCGCCACGCTGCACAACGAAGAAGACATCAACCGCAAGAACATCCGCGAAGGCGACGACGTGATCGTGCAACGGGCCGGCGATGTCATTCCGCAAGTGGTTGGCCCGGCCGGACCGCACCGGCGCGGCACCGCGCCGTTCAGGATGCCGTCGCATTGTCCGCTGTGCGGTACGAAGGTCGTCAAACCCGAAGGCGAGGCCGTACATCGTTGCCCGAACCGCGCGTGCCCGTCGCGTGGGTTGGAAACGCTGATCAACTGGGTCGGCGCCGCCGCCGATATCGAAGGCGTCGGCGAGCAGAC
>DASSOO010000337.1:0-14076 GCA_035700455.1 Gammaproteobacteria bacterium | reverse complement strand
GCCGACACTGATGTTCCGCATGGCGAACCAGCGCCACAACATGATCCTGGAAGCTGAAGTTCATGCAATGCTGGCGCGCAACGAAATCTCGCCTGAAGGGGTGGCTATGCGACGGCCGTACGATCTGCGGCTGGTGCGGGGACGCAACGCGCTGTTCCAGTTGTCATGGACCGTCATGCACACGCTCGCCGACGGCAGCCCGCTCGCCGGCGTCGACGCGGAGCAACTGAACGATTCCGCCGCGGACTACGAACTGATCGTAACGGTCATGGGCCTCGACGAAACCTTTCACCAGACGGTGCACGCGCGCCATACTTATCGCGCTGCTGATATCCGCTTCAATTATCGTTTCGCCGATATCATCAACCGGCTCGACGACGGCCGGTGGACGATCGATTACGCCCGCTTCAACGAACTCGACGAAGAAAATCGCACTTGATTTGCGATCCGCCGGTACGCCTGCGTCAATCCCACAAGCCCATCTGCGCGGTCGGGACACGAAAGCGCGTGCGATCGAGCGCCAGCATCTCGCGCCGGTCCAGGCCGTAGCGGCGCCGCGCCAGGCGGAAGCGCTGTGCAATCAGTTCGGCGTAGCGGCCGCGGCCGTGCATGCGATCGCCGAAGCGCGGGTCGTTCAGCTTGCCGTCACGCATTTCGCGAATCAGGTTGAGCACGTGTTCGGCGCGCAGCGGCAGGTGTGCGCGCAGCCATTGCTCGAACAAATCCTTTACCTCGTACGGCAGTCGCAGCAGCGTGTAGCCGGCGGTCACCGCGCCCGCCGCCGCCGCTTGCTCCAGGATCGCCTCGATCTCGCCATCATTGACCGCCGGGATGATCGGCGCGACCAGCACGCCTGTCGGCACGCCGGCTTCGCTTAACGCCGCGAGCGCGCGCAGCCGGGCGGCCGGCGCTGCAGCGCGCGGTTCCAGCGTGCGCTTGAGTGCGTTGTCGAGCGTCGTGATGCTGAGGAAGGCCGCCGCGAGGCCGTCGGCCGCCATCGGCGCCAGCAGGTCGACGTCGCGCTCGACGAGCGCACCCTTGGTAACGATCGTTACCGGATGCCGGAAGCGTTGCAACACTTCGACAATCGAGCGCGTTACCCTGAGGCGCTTTTCCACCGGCTGGTACGGGTCCGTGTTCGCACCCAGCGTGATCGGCTTGCAGACATATCCGGGCCGGCTCAGTTCCGCCGCGAGCCGTTCGGCCGCGTTGGGCTTGTAAAACAGCCGCGTTTCGAAATCGAGTCCCGGCGACAGATCGAGGTAGGCGTGGCTCGGGCGCGCATAACAATACACGCAGCCGTGCTCGCAACCGCGATACGGATTGATCGACTGTTCGAACGGGATATCGGGCGACTGGTTGCGGCTGATGACGCTGCGCGCCTTCTCGGGGCGGACCGTCGTTTCCAGCGGCGGTAACTCTTCATCCAGGCTGCCCCAGCCGTCGTCGACGCGCTCGGCGGTACGGGTCTCGAAGCGGCCGGCGGGGTTGGACGGGGCGCCGCGACCCTTGCGGGCGCCGCCCGGTGACGAATCGAGAGACATGCCTGCCACTGTATAAAGGTGCGCCCAGGCTTGCAATCCGGCAGAATTGTTATATAGTAGTTGCTAAGGCAACTACTACCGGAACGGCAATGACCGGCAACACCACACTCCGCCAGCTCGGCTTTTCCGACTACGAGGCGCGCGCCTACATGGCGCTGGTGCGCGGCGGGCTGATGAACGGCTACGAACTGGCCAAGGCGGCCGGCGTGCCGCGGGCGAACGTTTACGCGGTCCTCGAGCGCCTGGTCGAACGGGGCGCGGCACGCAGCGCCGACAGCGCCAGCGGCCAGCGCTACGCCGCTACGCCGCCCGACCTGCTGATCGAACGGCTCAATCGCGGCTACACAGCCAAGCTCGCCGCGGCGCGCGACGAGCTTGAAGCGATGGCTGCGCCGGCGGATTTCGGCTACGTCTGGAACCTGCGTGGTTACGAAGCCCTGCTCGAGCAGGCGCGCGAGTTGATCGACGGCGCCCAAGGCAGCCTGCTGTTCGGCATCCAGCCCTCCGAAGCCGCGCCGCTCGCGGGCGCAATGGAGGCGGCAGAGGCACGCGGCGTCGCGGTGACGACGCTATGCATGCAGGCCTGCGTGACCGAATGCGGCGGCTGCCACGGCGACCTGCACCGCTGCTTCGTGCAGCCGGCAGCGGGCCACCGGGCACTGTTGGTTGTCGCCGACGATGCGCGCTTGCTGGCAGCTGAAATTTCTTCGGACGACCAAGCCTTCGCAATTCGTACAGACGAAAGGCTGATTGTGGAATTGGCTGCCGCTTACATCCGCCAGAGCATCTCGATGGCAGCACTCGCCGGCGATCTCGAAGGCCGTTTCGACGAGTTGTTGAGTACGGCAACGCGCGCCACGCTTAGCAAGCTCGATCCAGCGGGCGACTTCATCGGTTCGCTGCGGCGGCTGGCGCATGGCCCGGATGCAGCGCAATAGAACGATTTCTTTCCGTAGCCAAGGCGTCCCGCCGGCGACGGCGCACGTACTGCTACAACAACACTGACGGGCATTCAGCCCAGGAGTACGACGATGATAACGAAGAAACTGGCGCTGCCGCTGGTTGCGGTTTGCGCTCTCTTGACGGCAGGTGTCGCCGCAGGTGCCGATACGATGAATATGTTCGGCGGCCCGGCGTATCTGGGTCAGCCGGATCTCGAACTGACCGCGGCGCTCGTCAAGGCCGGTGGCGGCCCCGAGCACTTCTCGACTGCGAAGGCGCTGACATCAATGCTGGGTGCGAAGACCGTAAACGCAGAAGTGGCGAAACTCACCAAGCAGTACGGCAAGGACAAGGTCGACAGCTGGCTGAAGGGCACCGACGCCGTCGTCGCCGATGCGCTGAAGCATGCAACGGAGCAGGGCATCAAGCTGCCGGCCGCGCCGGCGAATCTGCACGGCAAGGCGCTTGCGGTCGCGCTGGTGAAGGCCGGCACCGACAAGGACGGCGTGTACTGGTCGGGACGCTGTTACGACGTGCTTGTTTCGCACGGTATCCATAACGCCGTGATGGACGACATCAACGCCCAGAAAGGCGGTATGACGCTCGACCAGGACGTCCACCGCATTACCAATCAGGCGTTTTACGACGTGGCGCACGCGCTGGGCCACAAGCACGTGCGGCTCGCCTCTCTGCATTGAGTTGCCCCCGCCAATGCAGATTCTGGGGCGGCTTCGGCCGCCCCTCTTTTTTGCGGAGACAAGAATCGGCTGGGGGTGGCGCGGTCTGGCTTACGCCGTCACAGCAGGTGGAACTTCGGTAACCCCTGCCACCAATTGTTCGATGACTTCCGAATGCACTGGCTTGACAAGGTGCAGATTGAAGCCGGCCTCGCGCGTACGCACGCCTCCGTCGTCCGGATCCCAGCCTGTCAGCGCGATCAGCACCGTCGATCCGCACCATGGTTGTGCGCGCATGCGCCGCGCCGTTTCATACCCGTCCATCTGCGGCATGCCGATGTCCATGAACACCGCTTCGGGCTGCCAGTCCGCGGCCAGTGCGATGGCGCTCGCGCCGTCGTAAACGGTGCAGACTTCGACGCCCATCATCGTCAACAGCATTTCCAGGCTGTCGGCGACCTCGTGGTTGTCGTCGACGACAAGGATGCGTCGCCAGCGCAGGGCGCCGCTCTCGGCCGTCGCTCCGTCGGCCTTGTCGGCTGCAACGGCTGTTGCCAGCGGCAGCTTCACGGTAAATTCAGTGCCTTTGCCGGTACCTTCGCTGTGCACGCAGACAGTGCCGCCATGCATTTCAACCAGCCGCAGCACCAGCGTCAGGCCGATGCCGAGACCACCGCGGCCGTGCTCGGCACCGATATCGACCTGTGCGAACATCTCGAATACCTGCGCGAGCTTGTCCGCCGGAATGCCGACGCCGTTGTCACGTATTGCAACCACCGCGTAGCCGTCAGTTTCGGCGGCGGTAATCCGTATGCGCCCGCCATGCGGCGTGAATTTGATCGCATTGGTCAACAGGTTTGAAAACACCTGCGTCATCCGCACAAGGTCCGCATCGACGAATAGCGGCCGCGGCGACAGGTCGAGTGAGATCTCGTGTCCGCATTCCGCAACCAGCGGACTGGTGGCTTCGAGCGATTGCGTAATCGCTGCCAGCAGGTCGATCCGTTCGCGCTTGAGACTGATCTTGCCTCGACCGATGCGCGAGACGTCAAGCAGGTCGTCGATCAACCGTGTCATTTGCCGTACCTGCCGGTTCATCATCTCCCCGGCGCGTGCGAGCATTTGCGCGTCAGGCGCGCGCAGCATGATCTGCACCGCATTCGCGAGCGGCGCGAGTGGGTTGCGCAGCTCGTGTGCCAGAGTTGCGAGAAATTCATCCTTCTGCCGGTTGATCTGGCGCAGGTCTTCGCCGACCTGCTGCAACTGCCGGTGCAACAGCGCGTTTTGTATGATCGCTCCCGCGCGCCGGCCAAGTTCTTCGGCCAAATGACGATCGGATTCGCTGAAGCGGTCCGCGTTCTCACCGAGCAGGCACAGCGTAAGCGCGCCAATGATCTTGCTATCGGCAGACACGGGCACGATCAGCAGTGACCTGAGCCGGATACTTAACAGGTGGCGGTAGTGCGGGTCGCTTACACTGATTCCGCGCAGCCAGTCGTCGTGCACCGAGGGGAGAAATATTGTCTCGCCCGCAAGCAGGGTTTGCGCCAGCGGATGTTGCAGGCGCTGTTCCTTTGTCGTAAAGCGGCCGACTGTTTCCAGCTTGTGACGTTCTTCCGGGTACTTGTGCGCGAAACCCAGCCGCCGCACGTCGCCATCTTCAGCCGCTATGTCGAAGTAGCAGCAGTCGGCCATCGTATCGACGACGAACTGCGCGACATTGCGGAGAGTGACTTCGAGATCGAGCGATCCGCCCAGAATCACACCAGCGCGGGCGAGAAATCGAAGTCCGTCTTCGGCGCGCTTGCGCCCGGTGATGTCCACCACCGCGCCAACCATCCGTTCGGCTTCGCCGGCCGCGTCGTATTCAATACGTCCGCGCGACAGAATCCAGCGCATGCAGCCCGTGTCGTCGGGGATGCGATACTCGGTTTCGAATGCAATATTTTCGCGGATAGCGTAGTCGATGTCGGCCCAGACGCGGGCGATATCGTCCCGATGGATGACACCCTGGAACCGTGCAACTTCGCAACCGTTGGCGTATTTGGGGTCGATGCCGAACAATCGCGTCATTTGTACGTCGGCGAGAATGCGCTCGGCTTTGATTTCCCACACGAACGTGCCCGCCGCAGCGGCGTCCACGGCGCGTTGCAGACGATCGACTTGCGCGCGTAACTCGCGCGCCGCGTCGCCATTTTGATTATGCGTGTCTTTCGGAGTGGTCATGGTTCCGCTTCTCGACGCGAAAGCCCTGATGGGCGCCAGAGTTTTCCGGAGGCGGCGGTAGGGTAACCACCATCTTGAAGCAATCCGCTGCGGAGTCAAGCACGGCTGTCGGCTTTTTTCGCCGCTTGGCAAGAGTGCCAGCCAAATCTGTGATAGAGATTGCTTTTTTGGGCGGAAGTTATGAAAGGTGCCGGCCGTTCAGGCCGGCACTCGTTCGGACCCGACGATTTTTTCGAGCATTGCCGGATCGAGCGGCTTGACGAGATGCAGATCAAAGCCGGCTTCTTGCGAGCGCCGTCGGTCCTCTTTCTGGCCCCACCCGGTGAGCGCAATCAAGCGCATGTTTTCACCCCACCGTTCGGCACGAATGCGGCGCGCGGTTTCGTAGCCGTTCAGCCCGGGCATGCCGATATCGAGGAAGACGATATCAGGTTGAAATTCGGCGGCGGTTTCGATTGCCGTCGCGCCGTCGTACGCGGTGCGAACCTCCTTGTCCATCAGATTGAGCAGCAGGCTGAGGCTGTCGGCGACATCGTGATTGTCGTCAACCACGAGCACCCGGCGCGGCGCGGCAGCTTTCGAGTCGGGCCGATGTTCTCGTGGGGGCGCCGCGATGGCGGCCGGCGGGGCGGCGGCGAGCGGCAGGCGCACAATCATCTGCGCCCCCTGATCGCGCCCGGCGCTCTGCGCTTCGATCGTACCGCCGTGCATTTCTACCAGACTGCGGGTTAAACCCAGGCCGATACCCAGGCCGCCCCCCAACGTTTGCAGCGGCGAGTCGGCCTGCACGAACATCTCAAATATTTCGGCGAGCTTTTCACGGCGGATGCCGATACCGGTATCGCTTACTTTGACAATGACCTCATTGCCGGCGCCTTCGGCATCGATGCCGATGTGCCCGCCCGGCGGTGTGTACTTCGCTGCGTTATCGAGCAGGTTCGTGAACACTTGCGTCAGCCGTGTCGTGTCGGCATCGAGATATAACGGCTCGTTTGGCAGCCTGACCGAAAGTTCATGCGACTTGGCAGCGATGGCATTACGGCAGGCCTCGACGGCGTCGTTGAGCAATTCCGCGAGCGCAACACGCTGCTTGCGCAGGCTGATACGGCCGCGCGTCAGGCGCGATACGTCGAGCAGGTCGTCGATGAGGCGCACAAGGTGCGCAAGCTGACGCTCCATTACAGCATGCGCTTTTTGCGTTACCCCGGCGTCCCCGTGCGCGCGGCGCAGCAGTTGCAGATTGGTCGCGAGCGGCGCGAGCGGATTGCGCAATTCGTGCGCGAGCACGGCCAGAAATTCATCCTTGCGGCGATCGGCAAGCGCCAGCGCCTCGGCCTGCTTGCGCAGCGCCGCGTTGGCTTCCTCTGTCTGCCGGTACAGGCGCGCGTTGTCGATTGCGGTACCGGCTCGACGCCCGAGTTCGCTGATAACGGCGATGTCGCCGCGGCTGAACTGACGTCGCGACTCCGCGTTGATCAGCGTCAGGAAGCCCAGCGTTTCGCCGCGCGCCGTCAGCGGTACCGACAGCAGCGAACCACGATGCTCGCCTAATAGTTGCCGCAACTGGTGGATACGCCGGTTATCGCCCGTTTCCGGTTCCTGCAGAGCTGCGGCGAGATCGGGTATCAGCAGTGGCTCGCCCGCCATCAGCGCACGCACCGCCGAACGCTCGAACATATTCTTCGGCGGCGGTTCGTGCTTGATTTCCCGTGCCAGAGCCGATCGTGCCGGGTTTGCCGATACTACTTCGCTGCGGCGTATCTCGTCGTCACCTTCAATGAGATCGGCGATCGCCCAGTCTCCCAGGCGCGGCACGCACAGCCGCGCAACGCGTGCCAGCGTCTTGTCATAGTTAAGCGAAGAAGCCAGCACGACGGAGGTTTCGTTGAGGAAACGGTCGACCTCCTGCTGGCGCATCCGCGTCTCGTTGGCCTGCTTATGCGCACTGATGTCGACGACCGCGCCGAGCGCGCTGACCGCATACCGGTTCTTGCCCTCGCCCGAGAATTGGAAAACGCCGCGCGACTCCAGCCAGTGGAGACTCCCATCGGGCCAGATGACGCGGTAGTCAATCTGGAAAGTACCGTCTCCACCGGGACCAAGTGCGTGCATGACGGCGTGCTCGACCTTGTTACGGTCCTCGGGGTGCAGCCGCGACATGAACGCGTAGTAATCGATTTCCGCGTCGGCATCGAGGCCGAACAGCGCCTTGCATTCGGCCGACCAGTTCAGGCGTGTGCGGGTTAAGTCGCCGTCGCGGTCGTAGTCGTTATCGAAGATGCCGATGCCGACCGCCTGCGTCGCCAGGCGCAGCTTTTCTTCACTCGCATGCAGCGCCTCTTCCGCTCGCTTACGCGCATTGATGTCGAGCAGGATGCCGGCCAGGCGTAGCGGCTCCCCGTTGTCGGCGTATTCGGCCTTGGAGCGGACATTGACCCAGAAGATCGACCCGTCCGGCTGCACGATACGGTATTCGACTTCGTGGTATTCGCCGGTGACAAAGGCGTTTTCGATTGTGGCTGCGACGCGCGCGCGATCGTCTGGGTGAATCGAATTCGAAAAATGTTCGAGCGGACCGCCATGCTCATCTTCCGGCGGCACCGAAAACAGCTTGACGATATACGGATCGGCGTAAACGCACTTCGTCGGCCACTCGATGGTGAAGGTGCCGACTTGCCCGAATTCCATCGAACGCGCCAGCCGCTTGCGCACATCGCGTAGCGATTGTTCAGCCATTTTGCGGCTGGTGATATCGTTGGTAACACTGACAATCCCGACTGGCCGGCGCCCGGACGCGTCGACATGCACGCGCCCACGCGCACTGATCCAGCGGATCGAGCCGTCGGGAGACAGGGTGCGATACTCGACCTGGTAGTGCCGGTCGTGCTCGAAGGCTTCCCGGATTGCGTCGCGCACACGCTCGCGGTCGTCCCGATGGATACGTTCCAGCAGCTGCTCGAAGCTGGGCTCAGTATCCGGCGGCAGGCCGAAATGAGCCTTGCCGGCTGGTGTCGACTTTACAGTGTGCGCGACGAGATCAAGCTGCCACGCGCCAAGCTCACTGGTATCGAGCGCAAGGCGCAGCAATTCGGAATTTCCGCGGATATCCTTTTCGTCCTGTCGGCGACCCATGATGTCTACTGGCGACTTTGTATGTGCACGGCGGTACAGGCTAATCGATCGTTTCCACGCCGAGCCCCCCCCGAGATCGCAGCGGCGGTCAAGGCGCCTCAAACTTTCTTCCCAAACATAAGCTGTGTCAAGTAAGCCGAGGCGCCGCGCTCGTTCCTTTTTGTAGCATCATTTTTTATATTGGCGCTATGCTTGGCGGCTCATTTCATACCAAACGTGAGGAGTCCGCTGTGTCCGACGCCAGCCGCCTCGAACTCGATCATAACGAAATGCGAGCGTTCGGCTACCGCATTGTCGACTCGATCGCCGATCATTGGGCCTCACTTGAGGGTAAACCGGTTGCGCAAACTTTGGCGGCCGGTGGCGTAACCGATGCGCTTGCGCAACCGCTGCCGGCGCAGCCGGATTCACTCGACGCGGTGCTCGACGAATTGCAGCGCGAGGTTTTTGCGCACGTAGCGCATGTCAATCACCCTCGCTTTTTTGCGTTTGTTCCGGGGCCGGCCAACTTCGTCGGCGTCATGGCCGACGCGCTTGCGGCAGGCTACAACGTATTTACCGGTACGTGGCTCGCATCGTCGGGCGCGACGCGAATCGAGTTGCGCGTGGTCGACTGGCTGCGACGGGCCTGCGGGCTGCCGGATGGCGCCGGCGGCCTGTTCGTCAGCGGCGGCTCGATGGCGAACATCGTCGGGCTTGCGGTCGCGCGCCATCGCATGCTCGACGGGCCCGATCCGGCCGCGCGCATATACTTTTCGGCGCAGACGCACGCATCCGTCGAACGTGGGCTGCGCCTGCTCGGCTTCGCCGATGCGCAGTCGGTACGCTTGCCGGTCGATAAGAATTTCCGCCTGGATCTGCGCGCGCTCGCCGAATGCATCCGCACCGACCGCGCGGCGGGATTCAAGCCGTTCTGCATCGTCGCCAACGCCGGCACGACCAACACCGGCGCGGTCGACCTGCTGCCGGAACTGGCGGCGCTCGCCCGCGAGGAAAAACTGTGGCTGCATGCCGACGGCGCGTTCGGCGCGGCCGCGGCCATCAGCGCACGCGGGCGCAGCGCGCTCGCCGGACTCGACCAGGTCGACTCGCTGTCGATCGACCCGCACAAATGGCTGTTTCAGCCGTTCGAGATCGGTTGCGTGCTGGTACGCGAGCGCGACTGGTTGCGCGCCGCGTTCCAGGTGCTGCCGGATTACATGCGCGACACGCGCACCGACGCCGAAACGATCAACCTCGGCGAGTACGGGCCGCAGCTCACGCGTTCGTTCCGCGCGCTGAAGTTGTGGATGAGCCTGCGGATTTTCGGCGTCGATGCAATGGTCGCCGCCGTTGAGCGCGGCTTTGCGCTCGCCGAACGCGCCGAAGCGCGGCTGCGTGCGCTCGATGGCTGGCACATCGCCAGCCCCGCGCAAATGGCTATCGTCGCGTTCCGCTACGCGCCCGCCAGCGTCGACGCCGCCGCGGCCGACGCGCTTAACGCCGAAATCGTGCGGCGCCTCAGCGCCGGCGGTTTCGCGATGCTGAGCTCGACGCGGCTCAACGACCGCGTCGCGCTGCGCCTGTGCACGATCAATCCGCGCACTACCGACGCCGACATCGACGCCACCGTCGATCATCTGGATACCTTGGCGCGCGCGGTCGCCGCGGAGCGCGCAGGCAGCGCCCGAACGGCAGC
This sequence comes from Gammaproteobacteria bacterium, assembly GCA_035700455.1. Classification (GTDB taxonomy): domain Bacteria; phylum Pseudomonadota; class Gammaproteobacteria; order Natronospirales; family DASSBR01; genus DASSBR01. The sequence goes on along the minus strand of DASSOO010000337.1, from coordinate 3,877 downwards.
GGCAAATCGGTTATAGTAAAGGCGAGGGCGCAGGATCGCGCGCTTTTCCAACCGAGACCGGAGACCCCACATGGATGCGGCGGGTCCGCGTATCTACAACCTGTTTCCGCTGCTGATCGGACCGGTCTCCGCCTGGCGGGCGCAATTGCCGCGGATCGCCGCGCTGAACTTCAACTGGGTTTATGTCAACGCGTTTCACTACCCGGGCTTTTCCGGGAGTCTTTACGCGATCAAGGACCCATACCGGCTGCACGATCTGTTTGCGGCCGGCGGCGAGACCGGCAAAGCGCTGCGGGAATTTACCGCCGCGGCCGAGGACGCCGGGTTGCGCGTCATCGCCGATCTCGTCGTCAACCACACGGCGCGCGATGCGCTGCTCGCCGACGAGCACCCGGACTGGTATCGGCGCGAACTCGACGGCGATTTCTACAGCCCGCGCGTCGCCGACCCGGGCAATCCCGACGGCATCACCGTCTGGGGCGATCTGGCCGAACTCGACTACGAGCATCCGCAGGCGCGCGAGGGGCTGATCGACTACTGGTCGCGCTACCTCGGCTATTACATCGGCCTTGGCTTCCAGGGCTTTCGCTGCGACGCCGCCTACAAGGTGCCGGCCGCGGTGTGGGAGCGGCTGATTGCCGCGGGGCGCGCGGCCGATCCCGAAGTCGCGTTTTTCGCCGAGACGCTCGGTTGTGCGCCGCAGGACATCGGGGCGCTCGGCGAGGCCGGCTTCGACTACTTCTTCAACAGCAGCAAGTGGTGGGACTTCCGCGCCGACTGGCTGCTCGCGCAATACGAGCGCCTGCGTCGCCTCGGCCCGTCGATCGCGTTTCCCGAAAGCCACGACACCGCCAGGCTCGCAGCCGAAACCGCTGCCGCCGACGACGACCAGCTTTGCCGCCTTTACAAGCTACGCTACCTGTTCGCTGCCTGTTTTTCGACCGGCGTGATGATGCCGGTCGGCTATGAATACGCGTTCCGCCGCCCGCTCGATGTTGTCAGCACGCGGCCGGCCGACTGGGAAGACACCGGCGTCGATCTCTCGGAATACGTCGCGGCGGTCAACGCCCTCAAGGCTTCGCTGCCGGTGCTCAACGAGGAAGGCCCGCAGCGCCGCATCACGGCCCCGCACGCACCGCTGACCGGGCTCGCGCGCCGCGGCAGCGGCGGCGACCGCGCGTTGTTGCTGATCAACCCGGACGCGGAGCGCAGCCACGCGATCGACGGCGGCAGCATCGTCGCCGCCGGGGAAGGTGATTGCGAGCCGCTTGTCGACGTGACGCCGGAATGCGCGTCGACCAATCCGACGCCGGGCCGCGAACTGGTGCTGGAACCGTTGCAGGCGCGGCTGTTTTACGGTCATGCAATCGGCCACCGCAGTGGCGGCGCGCGTCGTCGCGGCCTCGCTCGGCTTAAGCAACTCGCGGGCGAGCGCGTGGTCATCGAAAACGTCTGGCCGGAAATCGACGGCGGCCGCCACCCGGTGAAGCGCGTCATCGGCGACACGCTCGAAGTCTGGGCCGATATCTTTTCCGACGGCCACGACGCGCTCGCCGCCTGCGTGCGCTGGCGTGGCCCGGACGGCAGTCAGTGGCGCGAAGTGTCGCTGGAATATGACGACAACGATCGCTGGTGCGGCACGCTGCCGCTCGCGTCTATCGGCCGCTACACGTACACGATCGAAGCCTGGCGCGACGGCTTCGCCACCTGGCGCAGCGATTTCATCAAGAAACGCGACGCCGGCCAGCCGGTCGCGCTGGAGTTGGAGGAAGGCCGCGAGTGCCTGGCGCGAGCGGCGACCCATGCGCAAGGCCGCGACGCAGAAGAGCTTGCCGTGTTAATTGCGGCAGTCGACGCGGCCGACGAGCCCGAGCAGCGCGAGCGGTTGCTGCTTGACGCCGCGCTGCCCGCGCTGATGCGCCGCGCCGCGCCGCGTAGCAACTGCACACGGTATCGACGCGAACTTGAAGTCGTCGTCGACCGCGTTGCTGCGCGCTTCGGTGCCTGGTACGAAATCTTTCCGCGCTCGCTTGGCAAAAATGGCGCGCACGGCAGTTTCGACGACTTGATCGCGCATCTCCCGTACGTGCGCGAAATGGGTTTCGACGTGCTGTATCTCCCGCCGATTCACCCGGTCGGTACAAGTCATCGCAAGGGTCGCAACAACAGCCTGAGCGCCGCACCGGCCGATCCCGGCAGCCCGTGGGCGATCGGCTCGGCCGAAGGCGGCCACACCGCGATTCACCCCGCGCTCGGCACGCCGGCCGATTTTCAACGCCTGCTCGCGGCGGCGCGCGAGCACGAACTCGAAATCGCGCTCGACTTTGCCATTCAGTGTTCGCGCGACCATCCATGGATCAAGGAACATCCCGAGTGGTTCGACTGGCGGCCGGACGGCACGATCAAGTTTGCCGAGAATCCGCCGAAGCAGTACCAGGATATCGTCAACGTACATTTCTATGGCGACGCGTTTCCGGCGCTGTGGCTCGAATTGCGCGATGTCGTCGTGTTCTGGGTCGAGCGCGGCGTGCGCATTTTCCGCGTCGATAATCCGCATACCAAGCCGGTGCCGTTCTGGGAATGGATGATCGCCGAGGTGCAGGCGCGTTTTCCGGATGTGATCTTCCTGTCGGAGGCGTTCACGCGCCCGAAGATGCTGCGCAAGCTCGCGAAGGCCGGCTTCACCCAGTCCTACACCTATTTCACCTGGCGCAATACCAAGCAGGAGCTGGCCGACTACCTCACGGAGTTGACGCAGGACGTCTGCAAGGAATACCTGCGGCCCAACTTTTTCGTCAACACGCCCGATATCAATCCGCCGATCCTGCAAACCGGCGGCCGCGCCGCGTTCCAGATGCGTGCGGTGCTTGCGGCAACCCTGTCGAGCGTCTGGGGCATCTACAGTGGCTTCGAGTTGTGCGAGGCGACGCCCATTCCGGGGCGTGAGGAATACCTCGATTCGGAAAAGTACCAACTCAAGCGGCGCGACTACGACGCGCCCGGCAACATCCGCAACTACATCGCGCGCATCAATCGCGTCCGCCGCGACAACCCGGCGCTGCAGACGCTGACAAACCTGCGCTTCTATCCCGCATACGACGACAACATTCTGTTCTACGGCAAGATGACGCCCACGCGCGACAACATTATCTGGATCGCCGCTAACCTCGACCCGCACAACGCCCACGAAGCCGACATTGAACTGCCGCTTTACGAAGCCGGCTTCGCCGACGATGCCGAACTCGATGTCGAAAGCCTGCTCGACGGCGACCGGTTTCGATGGCGCGGACGCCGGCAGCACATCCGGCTCGACCCGGGTTTTAATCCCTGCGTTATTTGGCGCGTGGCGCCGCAAGGCGCCGGTTCGAGGTAAGTGGTAAGGGGGCAGTGGTGAGAGGCAAAGACAAAACGCGTTCTACTGGACAATTCAGCGGACCGGATGGTGCGGCAAGGCTGCAATTCTTACCGCTAACCACTAACCACTAACCACTTACCCTTCTCTCATGGACGCAAGGACGCAACAACAACCAACGGAAACAGCCGCGGCGGCGGATCCGCTGTGGTACAAGGATGCGGTCATTTATCAGCTCCACGTCAAGGCGTTTTTCGACGCCAACAACGACGGCGTCGGCGACTTCGCGGGCCTGACCGCCAAGCTCGACTACCTGCAGGACCTCGGCGTGACCGCGGTATGGCTGCTGCCTTTCTATCCGTCGCCGCTGCGCGACGACGGCTACGATATTGCCGATTACCGCGATGTCCATCCCGCCTATGGCACGCTGCGCGACTTTCGCCGCTTCGTGCGCGAGTGCCACCGCCGCGACCTGCGCGTCATTACCGAACTCGTCGTTAACCACACGTCCGACCAGCATCCGTG
>DASSOO010000336.1:0-8496 GCA_035700455.1 Gammaproteobacteria bacterium | reverse complement strand
AATCCTCTCGTTTTTGTAGTCAGCAGCAATTTTGGAGCGAGCGGGAATTGCCATTCGTGGAAATGGTGTCCAATTGCGCCGTGCGTCCAGCGTGACACAAAAACCGAGGGAGTCATCCATGGGTAAGCATTCATTCTTCGGGATCGCGGCATTGCCGCTGATGACGGCGGCGCTCGCCTGCGCCCTCCCGTCACCGGCCGCTTTCGCAGCCGCTCCGCCGTCGCTGTATCCGGGGCAGATTCTGCCCCGAGCCGGCGATCCCCAGCTTCCGGCCGGGGTCGGTCAGATGGTCACCGCCGATTTCAACGGCGACGGCATCGACGATCTCGCGCAAACCGATTTCTACAGCACTGCCTACACCGATGACGACGGCAATCAGATCACCAGCGGCGTCTGGGTCCAGTTCGGCAAGGCCGGTGGCGGCTATGATGCCCCGCTGTTTTATGCAACCGCTTTGAATCCGTATGGTCTTGCGGCGGCCGATCTCAACGGCGACGGCAAGCTGGATTTGGTGGTTGGCAGCGCCGCAGACGTAGTAGACGCTCCCGCTCAGCTTAGCGTGCTGATCGGCAACGGCGACGGCAGCTTTCAGGCGCATAAGGACTATACGGTTGATGGCGGTACAAGCTCGAGTGCGCCTTGGATCGGCCTGGTTGCCGTGGGTGACGTGACCGGTGACGGCGCCCTGGACGTAGTCGCTGTAACGAACAGCAGTAAGATCTATGTAGTACCTGTCAACGCCGATGGCACGCTCGATACCGCCGACGTGCAGACGCTGACGCAGGATTCCATGATCAACAATCAATACAATCTGGCGTTGGCCGATATCAACGCCGACGGTACGCTCGATATCGTGACGGACGACACCAGCGATATAAACGTCTTCTATGGAAAGGCGATGCTGGCGACGGCGCCGGATCAGCAGGTCGCCGTCGATCCGTCGTCACACAACATCGCCGCCGGTGATTTCAACGAAGACGGCTACACCGACATCGTGGAGTCTGGTACGGGCAACCCAGCCTACTTGCAGGTGATGTTGAACCAGGGCGGCAAGCTGAGCGATCCGGAGTCGAAGCATTCGTTGCCGGTCAACGTCCAGCCATGGGGAACCATCAGCGTGGCCGACGTCGACGGCGACGGCCATCTCGACCTGTTCGTGGACGACGACGGTTGCGTTGCCGACAGCAGCTACCTCCTCTACGGCAACGGCGACGGCACCTTTACGAATCCCGCGCCGGTGCCCGCCGGGGTGTGCGGCTACGCGGCGGCCACCGTAGCTGCCGACAATGGCCTGCGTAACCTGTTGACCGGATCGTGGTGGTGGGACGCTGTTGTCACCGAGGCCCGCAACCTCGGCGACCGCAAGTTCTACACTTACGCCAGCTATCCCTATGCCACCGCCGATGCGGACGGAACGGTGCACGGCTTCCTGGCTAACGACATGGCCACTGCTGACTTCGACGGCGATGGTCGCCCGGATATCGTCACTGCCAGCGCAGGCGATGGCAGCTTTAGCCTGTTGCTCAACAGCGGCGAGGGCGGCTTTAAGGCACCTTTAGTGCACGCGCTGCCGGTGGGCGGCCTTGCCTCGATCGCCGCAGCGGACGTCAACGGCGACGGCAAAGCCGATGTGCTTGTGCCCGGTGACGACGGCACGCTCTACACTTGGCTCGGAGACGGCGCCGGCGGTTTCGCGTCGCCTGTAACAAGTACCGCGGCATCGGGAACGGTTAACGATATCGCTATCGGCGACATCAATGGCGACGGCAAGCAGGATGCCGTGCTCGCCGCCTGGGGCGCCGACGAGGCGCAGCTTTGCGAGGGTGACGGTACCGGCAAGTTCACCTGCAGCGATTCGCTATTCGTGCCTCAATCGGAGGGAGTGGCACTTGTCGACCTGAACGGCGATGGCAAAGCCGATCTGGTGGCCAGCAGCGACTACGATACGGGTTCGGGCTATATAACCGGCGTTTTCCTCGGCGACGGTGCCGGCAATTTCACGCTGAGCGCAGGGCTGGCGACAACCGGCGTCAACAGCGACGGCTCGCCGCGCTACGATGCGCCCCGCGGCATTGCCGTTGGTGACGTTAACGGCGACGACAAGCCTGACATCGTAGTCGGAACCGATGGCGCCACTGCATATCTCTTTGAAGGCAATGGCGACGGCACCTTCGGTAGCGGCACGGCGATCACCACGGATTTGTCCGAAAGTGGCTCACCCCGCGCCGTGGCGCTGGATGACGTCAATGGCGACGGCGTCCTGGATATCATCGCTGGCAATGATTCGGAGAGCACTGTCGCCGTCGTACTGGGTAACGGCGATGGCACCTTCAAGGCGCCGCTCGTATACGCTTCAGGCGCTAATAACGCTGGTGTGGCCGTGGCCGACATGGACGGCGACGGGCAGCCGGATATCGTGGCGCTGAATGGGAGAGCCAACGACGTCGTCAGCAGCACCGTCAGCGTCTACCTGCATAACCATGCGCCGGCGGTGAAGAGCCTGGAGCTCAAAACCAGCCAGGACACGGCCGTTGCCGGGACGCTCGAGGTGGCCGATGCCGAACAGAACGGCTACACGCTGGCCGTTGCCACGAAGCCCGCGCACGGCACGGTCAGCGGACTGCAAGCCAACAGCGGCGCATTCACCTACACGCCGGCCAAGGGCTATACGGGTGCCGACAGCTTCACCGTCACCGCTTCGGACGGCATGAACACGTCCGCGGCGACGGCGGTGAAGGTTACCGTTCAGGCGGTCGCTCCGCCCGACGATGGCTCGGGCGACAACACGGGCGGCGGCTCGGATAACGGCTCCGGCAACGACAACACTCCGCCGGCGAGCAGCAGCAGTGGCGGTGGCGGTGCGTTCGGCTTCCTGAGCCTGTTCGCGCTCGGTCTGCCGTTGCTGAGAAAACGGCGCCGGAACTAAGTTTTCGCCTCCCGGGTGCCGGCGGCAACGCCGCCGGCCCCCGGTCTTTTTATCTGTCACGATCCCCCGCCTGCCCTCTACGCGGCTGATTCAGCTGCCATTTCATAAATTTTGCTTCCGCCGCGCGAATCCACCGCCGGCTTGCCCCTCACGACGTTAATCGCCTTCTTTGCCGGAACGAGCGGCTGCTAACCGGTTCCAAGCGGCGTCAGAACCGGTTTGTGCCCCGGCGCGAATTTGGTAAAGTGCTGCGAAGGGGACGCGGCAACCCCGATTTCATGAAGACAATCCTTGATACCAGTATCGTGGCTCCGGCCGATCGCCAGGAATTCTGGATAGAGGAAGTCATACGCAGCCTCGACGCCCGTTGGCAGGTGGATACAAGCCGCACGGACGGGAAAAAGTTCTTCGGCCAGCTCGAAGCCGTGCGTGCCGACAATGGCGTCTCCTTCAACCGCTTCCACTCCGATGCGATTCGGCTGTTCCGTCCATTCTCATTACAGACCGAATCCGACGACCGGCTCCTTCTTGCGTCGCCGGCCCAGTTCGGCGGCGTGGTCCACGTAAACGGCCGGGAATGCCTGTGCCCGACCGGGCGCTGGATACTGGTCGACAAACGCTTCCCTCTGAGTGTCGCGAGCACCCAATGGCGCCGCCATACCACGTACACCGTCGACCTTCCGCGGCGGGTGCTTCAGGAAATCATCGGATACGAGGTGGAAATGCCGCGGCCCTGGCTGCTGCCGAACACGCTGGGTACGCCGGCCGGCCTGCTGTGCGATACGCTCAACGCCGGCTTTCGGCAGATGCTGCGCATGAGCGATCCCGGCCGGGTCAGCACCTTCATTTCCGAACCGGTCTGCAACCTGCTGAGCCTGGCGCTTGCGCAGACGCCGGCGGACGGTCAGCTCGGTAGCGTTCACGTCGACGAAGCACTGCGCTACATGCAGCACCACTATGCCAGGCAGACGCTTGGGCCTGCACAGGTGTCGCATGCGCTGGGCATATCCGAATCGTTGCTGTACACCCGTTTCGCCGAGCGCGGGTTGCGCTTTTCAACCGAGTTACGCCGCATTCGCTGCGAGCAGGCGGCACAGCTCCTGCGCGATCGCCAATATCTGCACTGGAGCGTCGAAGCCATCGCGCAAGCCACCGGCTTCCGCCGCAGCGCTGCATTGATTCGCGCCTTCCGCAGCCAGTACGCGACCACGCCGGCCCGCTATCGAAACTTCTACTGCTGACTTTCGCCGGTTCACGTTTCTTCGGTTTTTGCGTTCTTTTCTGGAGCCAGCGTCAATTCTGGAGCCAGCGTCAATTCCCGCGCGCGAAAAAGATGTGGAATAGCGGCGGGTGCCGGCCGGCGATCCCCGGTTTGCCCGGCACCGGACGCCGCCGTCATCCGGCAAGGTCGACCTTGCAGCGTTGTAAAGGGATCCGTCATGACTGCGACTCGAACGCAGCGATCGAAACACTGCGCAATCGCTTTGACGCGTGTAGCGCTTGTCCTCGCCGCCGGCCTCGCGTCGGTTGCCGTCGCGCCGCTTGCCCGCGCCGCTGCGCCGGCGGGTGCACCGGCGCTTGCTACAAGCGCGACGGCCGGCGACGAAGGCGGCATTTATGCGCGCCGCTACCGCGCCGACGGCACGCCGTATGGCAGCGAGGTGCTGGTCAGCCCGACGGCAGGGGTCGTCAATCAGGCGCCGACATTCGCGATACTCGCTGCGTTCTATGTCGTGCACAGCGATGGCGCTTCGCACGAGACCCTGCCGTTCGTGGTTCCGTGTTCGGGCGTGAAGGCCGGCCCGGACAGCGAAGCCGCGCAGAAGATCGTTTCGGTCAAGGTCGTCAGCTATACGCACCCGGAGCTGTTTACAACCGGCCCGGCGCTGGCCGGTTGCGACAAACCGCTGACCGCGACGGCGACGCCTGGGGTGCATGGTCAGTCAATCGTTACGGTAGCGGTTACCGACGACGGCGGTACGGAAGGGGGCGGTGAGGACACATCGACGCTGACGTTGACGTTGACCGTTGTCCGGGTGCCAACCGGACGCAGCGAGACGGCAAGCGGTAAGGAAAACAGCGGTTGTATACCGATTTCCTTGCTCGGCACACTCGATCCCACTGGAGATTCCTCACTCTCGAATCCGTTCCCGCCGGATCCGCGTTTTCCCGGGTTGGCTACGGACTATCCGCCGATGGGATACTTCATCAATGGCGACAGCTTCAGCACGGCCACCGGCAACGGCACGCTGTCGTATGAAAATGACGACGGCGTGCAAGTGCAAATTTTGCCTGGACATACATATTTCCTCTCGCCGGTTGAAAAGACGGTCTGCCTCGTCCCGGCGCCGGACGAGCATAGCGTTCGCGACACTGCCACCGGGCAACTCGAGCCGTATGCCACGTTCCAATACCGCTTTCGCGATAACACCGGCGTCACTACCGGCGCCTATACGGTGAGCTTCATCGTCGAGCCTGTTTTTTAAGTTGAACCGGGTTCAGACCGGAGAGCCCCGTGCCAATTGGAGCGTTTGCCATGACTGCCACATTACGCTTCGCGCGCTCGTCTTCAACGGTTGCTCATTGTTGTGCAGTTGTCGCGGCCTCGGGTTTTGCGCTGGTCGGCGGCCTGTCCGCCGCGTATGCAGCGGCGCCTGCGCCTGGTGCGGCGCTGGGGGATCCGATTCCGGTCAACGCCACTACGGCGAACCGCCAAAGCGCCCAGGCGGTGGCGATGGATGCAACGGGCGATTCGGTGGTGGTGTGGACGGATGAGGGAGGCGCCGACGGCAGCGGCGCCGGCGTTTTCGCGCAACGCTACGACAGCAGCGGCAAACCGGCCGGCAGCGAGTTCCAGATCAATACCTACACCGCGGGCGACCAGGATTTTCCCGCCGTGGCGATGGACGCGGCCGGCGACTTCGTCGTGGTCTGGACCAGCTACGACCAGGCGGCGAGCGACAGCCTGCACGACGTGTACGCGCGGCGCTTTCGCGCGGACGGTACGGCCGACGGCGGCGAAACGCTGGTGAACTCCACCACGGCGAATGAACAGTTCAATCCCGCCGTCGCGATGGGCGCGGTGGGCGGATTCGTGGTGACGTGGCAGGATCAAGGCGGCGCCGACGGCAGCGCAAGCGGTATTTTCGCCCGCTTGTACGATGCCGGCGGTGACGCCGCCACCGGCGAGTTTCTGGTGAATACCTCCACGGCCGGCCAGCAGAATATGCCTGCCGCCGCAATGGACGCCCATGGCAATTTCGTGGTGGTCTGGGAGGGACAGGCGGCCATCGGCTGCCTCAACTTCGACGTCGCCGGGCAGCGCTACGCCGCGGACGGTACGCCGGCCGGCGGCGAATTCCAGGTCAATACCGAAACATCGGGCTACCAGGGCGAAGCCGCGGTGGCCATGGACGCCGCCGGCGACTTTGTCGTGGCTTGGCAGAACCAGGACGACGGCATTTTTGCCCGGCGCTATCACGCGAACGGCACCGCCGCTGGCGATGAATTTCAGGTCGACACCATCGCCGCTACCGCGATCGATCGAGGCCACCCTGCCGTGGCGATGGATGCGGCCGGCGATTTCGTGGTGATGTGGGAGGATTCCGACAGCGCCGACACTCCCGCCGCGGCGATGAACGCGGCCGGGGACTGGCTGGCGGCATGGACCGATTACAACGACACCGATGGTGACGGCGCCAACATATCGGCGCAGCGCTACGCGCGCGAGTCATCGCTCGATCTCAAAAGCACACTCGCGCTCGCGCCTTCCGGTACCGTGGAACCCGGTGCCGGCCTGACGCTTACCGCCGGTATCGCGAACATGGAACCGCCGGCCACGCTGACCGGCAACGCGACGATCAACACAGCGCTGACGGAAGCGAGCGGCCTTACGGCCACACTGACGCTGCCCGCCGGCGCCGCCTTCGGCAAGGCCACCGGCACAGGTTGGACCTGTCCCGACGAGCTGCTCGGCAACGTGCTGACCTGCACCTATGGCGCGACGCTGGCTGCCGCAAGTGCGACTGAAAGCCTCACCATCAATGTTACTGCGCCAGCTTCCGCCAGTACATTTGCGTTCAGCAACGTAATCTTCGGCAACCAGCCGGACAGCGCCGCCGATAACGATACCGCCCTTGCCGATGTCACCGTTACGCCGAGCGGCGACGATGACAGCGGTGCGAATGACAGCGACGATACAGGCAACGGCGACGCCGGTAACACCGGAACGGGAGGCAGTGATACGCCTTCCCATAATCAACCGTCGCTGCATTTATCCGGCGGTGGCGGCGCCCTGGGGTTTCTCGCCTTCGGCTTGCTGGGCCTGCCGTTGCTGAGAAGACGGCGCCGCGCATGAGGCCGCTGTTCAGTCGGCTTTGGTTGGCTTTTCGTAGCCAGAGCCAGTTCGTTCTCGAGCGTCGTCAAACTACACGTTTGTATCGTCCCGGATGGAGGGGATTCTGTATGCGTTCGTCGTCAATCTGCGTGGGCATCGGGTTGCTCGCCATTCTGTCTCTGCCGATGAAACCGGCCGTTGCTTCGGTGATCGCAGTTTCGGCCGGCGATGTCACTAAAGGCGATTCTAACGGTTGTTCGCTGATCGATGCGATCACTGCCGCCAACCAGAGCACCACAACAAATATGACGGTTGCCGGTTGCGTGCCGATCGGCACGCCAAACGGCGGAGACGGCGGCACCTACACCACCGGCACCGTCATCAAGCTCGCGGCCGGCACCTACACGCTGACGCAGGTCAACAACAGTTGGTACGGCGCCAACGGCCTGCCGGCGATTGCCACCGACATCACCATCGTCGGCGACCCCGACGGCAGCGTCATCGAGCGCAGCACGGCGGCCGGCACGCCGACATTTCGCTTCTTTTTTGTCGGCGGCGGTCAGCCGCTAGCCGGCTACAATCCGCCTGCCGGAGCTCCGGCCAACGATCTCGGCGGCGGCGCGGCAGGGATGGGTGGCGCTATTTACAACCAGGGCGTGTTGCTCCTTAAAGGAGCAACGTTGGCAGACAATCAGGCACTTGGCGGAGAAGGCGGCGGCGGTGGCTTAAGCGGTGGCGGCGGTCTGTACACGGCTGCTGCCGGAAGCGCTGGAGGAAGCGGTGGCATCGCCGGTAGTGGTGGCGCGGGCGTCTTAACTGGCGCTGGCGGCAACGGCGGTATAGGGGGTGGCGGCGGCTTAAGCCTAGGTTATGGCGTTGGCGGCACGGGTGGCTATGGCGGCGGTGGCGGCGGTGGTGGTGGTTCCGCTGGCGCCGGTGGAGATGGCGGCTTCGGTGGTGGTGGTGGCGGAAGTCTCACCCCTGACAGCGCGGGCGCCGGTGGCTTTGGGGGTGGTGCTGGCCTCTCGAGCCTGGGCGGAGGTGGCGCGGCCTTAGGCGGCGCGATCTTCAATGAGGGAGGCACGGTCAACCTGCTAAACAGCACCCTCTCCGGCAATAGTGCCCGCGGGGGAACCAGCTACTATGATGGCGCGGGTTACGGCGCCGCGCTGTTCAACCTCAACGGCACGATCACGATCCGTTATTCGACGCTGGCGAATAACAGCGTCGACGG
>DASSOO010000335.1:0-3050 GCA_035700455.1 Gammaproteobacteria bacterium | reverse complement strand
CTTCGTCAAGTGGCGGATCAACGACCCGCTCAAGTTCTACCGCGCGACCGGCGGCAGTGAAAGTGCGGGCGCGGCACGGCTTGCGGAAATCATCAAGAACGGATTGCGCAGTGAATTCGGCAGCCGCACCGTGCAGCAGGTTGTCTCCGGGGAGCGCTCGCAAGTGATGGCGGCGATGCGGGTCGAGGCGAACCAGGCGGCGGGTGAATTCGGCGTCGGGATCGTCGATGTGCGCGTCAAGCGCATCGACCTGCCGAAGGAAGTCAGCGGCGCGGTGTTCGATCGCATGCGCTCGGCGCGCAAGCAGGTCGCGCAGCAATATCGCGCAGAAGGCGCGCAGCTCGCGGAGCAGATTCGCGCCAAGGCCGACAAGCAGCATACGGTAATCATCGCCGACGCGCAGAAGCAGGCACAGCAGATTCGCGGCGAGGGCGATGCCAAGGCGTCGGCTATTTATGCGGCGGCATACGGCAAGGATCCCGACTTCTACGCGTTCTACCGCAGCCTGAACGCTTATCGCGAGAGTCTCGACGGCAAGCGCAGTCTGCTGGTGCTGAGCCCGGACAGCCAGTTTTTCAAGTATCTGCAAAGCGCGAAGCCGCGGCACTGAATACGTTTCTTATGTGGAAGGAACTGCTGATCGCGGTCGGGCTGGTGCTGGTGTTCGAAGGCATCATGCCGTTTCTGAACCCCGCGAGCCTGCGGCGCACGCTGGCGGCACTGACCGCACTCGATGACCGCGTCGTGCGCGGAATCGGCCTCGGCAGCATGATCATCGGCATCGTTATTCTCTATGTCGCCCGGTTTGTAAACGTCTGAGGAAAGCGGAAGGATCACCAGTGGGCAAGAACGTAATCGTCATTGGCACGCAATGGGGCGACGAGGGCAAGGGCAAGGTCGTCGATCTGCTGACCGACCGGGTCGGCGCGGTGGTGCGTTTTCAGGGTGGCCACAATGCCGGCCACACGCTGGTGATCAATGGCGACAAGACGGTGCTGCACCTGGTACCGTCGGGCGTTTTGCGCGCCGATGTGCGTTGCCTCATCGGCAGCGGCGTCGTCGTCGCGCCGGATGCGCTACTCGAAGAAGTGAAGGGACTGGAGGCACGCGGCGTGCCGGCGCGCGAGCGGCTGGCGATCAGTCCGGCGTGCCCGCTGATCCTGCCGTCGCACGCGGCGCTCGACAAGGCGCGCGAGCGCTCGCGCGGGGCAGCGGCGATCGGTACGACCGGCCGCGGCATCGGCCCGGCCTACGAGGACAAGGTCGCGCGCCGCGCCGTCAGGATTGCGGACCTGTTTCACCGCGAGCGGCTTGCGTCGAAGCTCGGCGAAGCGATTGATTTCCATAACTTCGTGCTGCAGCGTTATTTCCACGCCGAGCCGGTTGCGTTCCAGAAGGTGCTCGAGGACTACCTCGCTTACGGCGAGGAAATCGCGCCGATGGCGGCCGACATAACCGTGCTGCTCAAGGGCTTTTACGACCGCAACGAAAACGTGCTGTTCGAGGGCGCGCAGGGCGCATTGCTCGATGTCGATCACGGCACCTATCCGTTCGTCACTTCGTCGAACACCACCGCCGGCGGCGCCGCGACCGGCACCGGTCTCGGCCCGCGCTATTTCGATTCCGTGCTCGGTATCGTCAAGGCCTACACGACGCGCGTCGGCGCCGGACCGTTTCCTACTGAACTTTTCGACAAGATGGGCGAGCATCTCGCGCGTCGCGGCCACGAGTTCGGCGCGACCACCGGGCGGCCGCGCCGCTGCGGCTGGTTCGACGTGGTGCTGCTGCGCCGGTCGATCATCAATAACAGCGTATCCGGCCTGTGCATGACCAAGCTCGACGTGCTGGACGGCCTGGATACGATCCGCGTGTGTGTCGGCTACAAGACGCCGCACGGCGAACTCACGATCGCGCCGGTCGGCGCCGAGGGTGTCGCCGAATCCGAACCGGTTTATATTGAATTGCCGGGCTGGAAGGAATCGACGCTTGGCATCACCCGCTATGAAGACCTGCCCGGGAATGCACGCCGCTATCTCGAAAAGCTGGAAGAGCTCGCCGAGGTGCCGATCGACATTATTTCAACCGGCCCCGACCGTGCCGAAACGATCGTGCTGCGGCATCCATTCGATTCCGCCTGACGCGGCGGAACCGGTGGCCGCGCGATGAAGCAGCCGGATCGCGAAGGGCTTGATCGCCGCCTGCGTTGGTGGGCGGCGCTGTTCTTCGCCGCGCTGCTGATCCTGATTGCGCTCGCCAACGCCTTCACCACCATCGCCGACCACGCGCGTCTGGGCCATCCGATGCCGGCGTTTAACGCCTTTGTCTCCGAATTCACCAGCATCCTGATTATCGGCGCGTTGATTCCGTTGCTTGCCGCGTTCAACCGGCGGATGCCAATCGACGGCCGAACCTGGCGCTGGGCGCTGCCGACGCACCTCGTGGCGACACTGCCGTTTTCGATCGTCCACGTCGCGGGCATGGTCGGGTTGCGCAAGCTGGTGTTCGCGCTGGTCGGCGGCCGTTACGACTTCGGCCCGGTGCTCGCGAGCTGGCTCTACGAATACCGCAAGGACTTTGTCAGCTATTGGCTGCTCGTCGCCGGCCTTTACGGCTTCGCAAGCTACCGCCGCTGGCGGCTGTCGCAGTTGGCAACCGTGGAGGCGACAGGCACGGCGCCCCTGGAGCGACTGGTGGTGCGCCGTCTCAACCGCGAGTTCATCCTCAATCTCGACGAGATCGACCGCATCGAGGCGAGCGGCAACTATGTCGAAGTTCATGCTGCCGGCACGAATTATCGCCTGCGCGAATCGCTGGCAAGTCTCGCCGCGCGCCTCGACGAGCATCGTTTTGTGCAGGTGCACCGCCGCCACATCGTCAACATCGACCGCATCCGCGAAATCCAGCCGTGGGACAGCGGCGACTACCGCATCGTGCTCAAGGACGGCGACTGCGTGAACTTGAGTCGCCGCTACCGCAGCCGGCTCGACAGCCTGGTCGCACGGCCCGCAACTCAACCCTCTCGGGACGCCGCTCAGCCCTGACGTGCGCCG
>DASSOO010000334.1:0-5263 GCA_035700455.1 Gammaproteobacteria bacterium | reverse complement strand
GCAGCCAGCGCCCGGCGATTATGATGTAAGCAAGGCCGACGATCGCGTAGGGCACGCCAAGGATCGTCAACTGGAAAAAGCCGAAGCCCGGCGAATGCGCGCGCGAAATCAGCAGGCCGTCGACGATCAGGTTGGTACTGGTGCCGATGAGGGTGCAGGTGCCGCCGAGAATCGCGGCATAACTGAGCGGAATCATCAGTTTGGAGAGCGAAATCTGCTGGCGCTTGGCCCAGTCCTGCACCGCCGGCAGGAAGGTCGCGACTACCGGCGTGTTGTTCATGAATGCCGAAAGGAATGTCGCCGGCAGCATCATGCGAAGCTGTGCGACCGCAACGTTCGACGGTCGCCCGAACAGGTAGCGCACCAATACGTTGACAGCGCCGGTTTCACGCAGACCGGCAGCGACCACGTACAGGGCGGCGATGGTCAATACGCCCGGATTGGCGAAGCCGGCGAGCGCCTCGGCCGGCGACAGCACGCCAAGTACCAGCAGTACTGTCAGCCCGGCGATCATGATCAGGTCGGCAGCGATGCGCGTCAGTGCGAGCGCGCCGAGACAACCGAGAGTGACCGCCACCGCGATCCAGGCATCGACGGACATTCAATTCCCTTATAAATGGTAATGTTTGCCGAGCGATTATACGGATGTTGCCGGTATGATTCTGACGTTTACGGATTTCGGCATGGCCGGCCCTTACCTCGGGCAGGTCGAAATGGTTCTGCATCGTCTCGCGCCGGGCGTTCCGGTGGTGCATCTGCTCGCCGACGCGCCGCCGTTCAAGCCGCGCGGCGATGCTTATCTGCTGGCCGCGCTGGCGCACGACGCCCCGCGCGATTCGGTCTTTCTCGGGGTAGTGGACCCGGGCGTCGGCGGTGCACGCGAGCCGGTAATCGTGCGCGCCGGCGGTTACTGGTATGTCGGGCCGGATAACGGTCTGTTCGAAGTTGTCGCGGCGCGTGGCGGCGATGCGCGTTGGTGGCGCATCGCATGGCGGCCCGAGCGTCTTTCTGCGAGCTTTCACGGCCGCGATCTGTTTGCGCCGGTCGCTGCCCGCCTGGCGATGGGGGAGGATGCAATCGCGGCTGGCGGAGAAGCAATGCAACATCCGCCCGCGGATTTTCCAGCCGACCTTGCCGAGGTCATTTATATCGACCATTACGGCAACGTCGCGACCGGCATTCGCGGCGAGGTCGCGCCGGCCGGTGCGACGCTTCATGCCGGCGAGCACGCCGTCCGTCCGGCCGCAACTTTCAGTGCGGCGCCGGCGGGGCAGGTTTTCTGGTATGTGAATTCAAATGAATTGGTAGAGATCGCAGCCAATCAGACTTCGGCAGCGGAGTTGCTGCATCTCAAAGTGGGCGACACGGTTTCGTGGAAGATGTGAACTGCCGCGTACCAACCGCTGCCGCATCGTCTTGCTCTCCGCTCCCCAGCTCCTGGCTCCCAGCCCCCGAATTCTTCAACTCCTCTCCCTGTGCCTTCCGCGCCGTTTGTGCGGCGCCCCTTTGCCATGCGATGGCCTCCGATGCGCCCGCGGCGCCGCCGGCCCGACCTCGACCAAAAGCTCGTCGTATGACATGACCTTCGGCAGCGTCGCGCCGACGTAGGCTTCGATGTCGGGCAGCGAATACGCATAGTCTTCGCAGGCGAAGCTGATCGCATCGCCCTCGGCGCCGGCACGCGCGGTGCGGCCGATGCGATGCACGTAGTCTTCGGCGTCCTGCGGCAAGTCATAGTTGAATACATGCGTCACGTCGGGAATGTGCAGCCCGCGCGAGGCGACGTCAGTCGTCACCAGCACCGGCAGCTCGCCGGCGGTGAATTGGCGCAGCAGCCGCAGGCGCTTGGCCTGCGGCACGTCGCTCGACAGCGTGTCGGCATGGATGCCGTTGCCCTCGAGATAGGCCGCGACGCGGTCGGCGGCGCGCTTGGTGTTGACGAACACCATGCTGCGTCCCGGCTCGAGTCGGCGCATGAGGCCGATCAAAAGTGGGATCTTGTCGGCCATTGCCGGCAGGTAGACCGCTTGGCGGATCTTGTCGACAGTCACCTGGTCGGGGTCGATTCGCACGAGCTCCGGGTTGTTCATGTGCTCATACGCAAGTTCCATGACGCGATGTGAAAGCGTGGCCGAGAACAGCATGCTCAGGCGCGCAGTCGGCGAAGGCATCCGCCGGAGCAGGTAGCGGATGTCCTTGATGAAACCCATGTCGAACATGCGGTCGGCTTCATCGAGCACCGCAACCGCGAGTGCGTGCAGGTCATAGACGTGCTGGCGGTGGTAGTCGATCAGCCGCCCGGGCGTGCCGATAAGCACGTCGACGCCGTTGGCGAGCATCTCGCGCTGTTGTTCGTAACCGGCGCCCCCATACACCAGCCCGAGCCGAAAGCCGGTGTGCGCGCCGAGGGCGAAAGCATCCTTATGAATCTGCACTGCAAGTTCGCGCGTCGGCGCGATGACCAGCGCGCGCGGCTGGTTGGGTTTACGCGAGTCCGGCGGCGGGAGCGTCAGCAGGCGCTGAAACAGCGCCAGCAAAAAGGCCGCGGTTTTGCCGGTGCCGGTCTGGGCCTGGCCCGCTACGTCGTGGCCGGCGAGCGCGATCGGCAGACAGGCTGCCTGGATCGGGGTGCACCGGCGAAAGCCTGCTTCGCGCACCGCCTGTTGCAGCGGCGCGGCGAGCGGCAGGTCGTCGAAAGCCGTGTCGCTGAATTGTTGCGTCATGATGTACTCAAAGCTGAAAATGGAATGGGGTGGCGAACGCGCGGGCGGTCGATCCCGAATCGTGAGCGTGCGGCAGCAACTGCAAGCTGCGGCGGCAACATCAAAAAACCGCCGGTGCCTCTTGCAAAGTTGCCGGTTTTAGGCTCAAATACAGTGAAACTATGACAGCTTCCCGCGGCCTCGCGGGAAATTTGACTGCCCTCGATCCTCATCTCAGACAGTATTTTGCCCGATTGGGCGTGCCACGTCATATTTTCCTGTTGTTCCGAGGCGGATTGTAGCCGGCAGTTCCAGAAGATCAGGCATTTCGCCGGCCCGCTGCGGGCAGGATTTTTCCGTGACTGTCAATGATTAAATGCTCGACCGGAGGTTATTGTGAGCGAACATGTTGTGCATGTTACCGATGCCAGTTTTGAACAGGACGTGCTCAAGGCAGACAAGCCGGTGCTCGTCGACTATTGGGCGGAGTGGTGCGGCCCGTGCAAGATGATTGCGCCGATCATCGATACGGTGGCCGAGGATTACGCCGACCGTCTCAAGGTTGTCAAGCTCAACATCGATGAGAATCCGCAGACGCCGCCGCGCTATGGCATCCGCGGCATCCCGACGTTGATGCTGTTCAAGAACGGCGACGTGCATGCGCAGAAAGTCGGCGCGTTGTCGAAGTCGCAGTTGTCGGCTTTCCTGGACACCAACCTCTGAATCATCTTGCTCCGGCCCGCGCACAGCGCGGGCTGTTTCGAAGCGCCGGCGGACGGCCGCCGTCCGCACGGCGCAGCGCCATAACAAGCGGCGGCAAATCCATTTCGACCATTTCATGTCTTTGAGAAAACCAAGCGTATGAATCTGACCGAACTCAAGCAACAGCCGGCGTCGCAACTCATTGATCTTGCCACGTCAATGGGCGTCGAAGGCATGGCGCGCTCGCGCAAGCAGGACGTTATCTTCGCGATCCTCAAGGCGCACGCCAAAAGCGGTGAAGAAATCTACGGCGACGGCGTGCTCGAAATCCTGCAGGACGGCTTCGGCTTTCTGCGTTCCGCCGACAGCTCCTACCTGGCAGGGCCGGACGACATCTACGTGTCGCCGAGCCAGATCCGCCGCTTCAACTTGCGCACCGGCGACACCGTTTCGGGCCGCATCCGGCCGCCGAAGGAAGGCGAGCGTTATTTCGCGTTGCTGAAGGTCAGCGAAATCAACTACGACACCCCCGAAAATGCCAAGAAAAAGGTGTTGTTCGAAAACCTGACGCCGCTGTTTCCGAAGGACCTGCTCGGAATGGAAGCCGGCAATGGCAGCACCGAAGATATCACGGCGCGCATCATCGATATGATTTCGCCGGTGGGCAAGGGGCAGCGCGGGCTGATCGTGTCGCCGCCGAAAGCCGGCAAGACGATGATGCTGCAGAACATCGCGCAGTCGATCACGACCAACCATCCCGAGGTCTACCTGATCGTGCTGCTGATCGACGAGCGGCCCGAGGAAGTCACCGAAATGGCGCGCTCGGTGCGCGGCGAGGTGGTGTCGAGCACGTTCGACGAGCCGGCCAGCCGCCACGTGCAGGTCGCGGAGATGGTCATCGAAAAGGCCAAGCGCCTGGTCGAGCACAAGCACGACGTAGTGATCCTGCTCGACTCGATCACGCGCCTGGCGCGCGCCTACAACACCGTTGTGCCTTCGTCGGGCAAGGTATTGACGGGTGGTGTCGACGCGAACGCGCTGCAACGGCCGAAGCGCTTCTTCGGCGCCGCGCGCAATATCGAGGAAGGCGGCAGCCTGACGATTCTTGCGACCGCACTGATCGATACCGGCTCCCGCATGGACGATGTTATTTACGAGGAATTCAAGGGCACCGGCAACATGGAAGTGCATCTTGACCGGCGCATTGCCGAAAAGCGCATCTTCCCGGCGATCAACATCAACCGTTCCGGCACCCGCAAGGAAGAACTGCTGGTGCCCCCCGACGACCTGCAGAAAATCTGGATTCTCCGCAAGCTCCTGCACCCGATGGACGAACTTGCCGCCATCGAGTTTCTGATGAGCAAGATGAAGGATACGAAGACGAACGCCGAGTTCTTCGACTCGATGAAGCGGTAGAAGCCCGCGGAGTCCGTAGTTCAGATTCAGGTCGGATGAAAGTTTCCGGCAGATTCCGATCAGCAGTCGACTTTTTCGATCGCGCGATGGCCAATATCGCGCCGGTAAAAGCAATCCCGCCAATGAATTTGGCCCGCCGCCGCGTAGCTGCGATTGCGGGCGGCGGCAATGTCATCGCCGAGCGCGGTGACGCAAAGGACACGGCCGCCGGCTGTGACTACATTGCTGCCTTGGTGCGAGGTGCCGGCGTGGAAAACCTTCACCGCCTCCCCGAAAGCCGAGTCCAGACCTGAAATGACGTCGCCTTTTCGATAGCTGCCGGGGTAGCCGCCGGCAGCCATGACGACACCGACCGCGGCACGTGTATCCCATTCGGCTGTCACTTTATCCAGTCGGCCAGCCAGCGCGGCTTCGATTAGATCGACAATATCCGTTTGCAGCCG
>DASSOO010000333.1:0-4346 GCA_035700455.1 Gammaproteobacteria bacterium | reverse complement strand
CTGGCTGAGACTCAGGTGCGAGCGCACGTCGGCATCGCACTGAACGTTGCCTTCGATGCGCCCGTCAATATGCAGTCCGCCGCTGAAGTGTACGTCGCCGGTAATCGTCGTATTGCGGCCGACCAGCGTGTCGATCGCCACGCGGCCGCCCTTGCCATTGTTGCCCCACATCGTCAGATCCTCCTCAGCCGGTAATGTGCCAGTCAAAATCGCGCGTCAGCGGATCGCTGTGACGGCCTTTCGGCGTCACCGTGACCTCGACTCGCTCGGGCGAAAAGCCGGCCGGCAGTTTCAGATCGCCCTGCAGGTTTTCGAAATAGCGGAACTTGAACGTTCGCGCCGCCTTGCCATCGAGCGCGGCAAAATCCAGTGCCGCGTCCTTGCCGTCACGCTTGCCGAGCACGCGCAGCGTCATCGTTCCGCTCGTCGTACGATCATGGCGCGGCGCCTGCATCAGCACCACGCTGTAATGAAAGTGGTGCGGCGCGCCATCGGCCACCAGCGTCAACGCCTGTACGCGCACGCCGGCGCGGGTACCGTTTGCCGGCGTGATGATGTCGCGATAAAAGCTCAGTTGCTTCTGCAAGTCGACGACTTGCGATTGCAGCTTCGCGTTCGCCTCCTGCACGTGGGTTTGCGCCGTGCGGTCGATATCCATCGACCGCTTCAGAAACACCATCTGTTGGCGGAGGTCACCATTGGCGCGCGCGAACGTGTCGCGCGACTGTGTCAGCGCGGCTATCTGCGCGCGCGCCGCGAACCGTTCATAGCCGCCGCGCCACTCGCCAAAAAAATAAGCGCCGGCGATAAGTGCTACGCAACCCGCAGCCGCTGCAGTCCATAAGGCGACACGCACGCGCGGATTGTGCGGCTTGACGACCAGCTTCACATGCGCCCCCTGTTTTTCTTGCTGCCATCATAGCGCCGCAGCCGACCGATGCCAGTGGCCGCGCCATCAGCGCGCGAATCCGCCGACGAACGGCGTCTGCGGCGCTGTCTGCTTCGGTGCTAGAATTTGCGCACCTTTTTTACCCCTGCCGGAAACTTCTTGCGGTTCGGATGCCGAAGCGACTGCACAGTTATCTATCGCTTTCCGCCTGGAAAACCAGGATCGTCTTCTGGGGCGGCGCGGTGGCCGTCGGCGGCATTGCCGCCGGCTTCGCGGCGATAGGCAACAACGCCATGAGCCTGCAGGCGGGCCTGGTAAGCAAATCGGCGTTCTGGCCCCTGATCGCGACACCGGCGGGTTTCGTGGTTATCGCCTGGCTGACGCGCAAGGTGTTCCCGGGCACGCAGGGCAGCGGCATTCCACAGGCTGTCGCTGCGTTGCAAACGCACGAGACATCGCTACGCCGGCGCGTGCTGTCGGTGCGCATCGCCATCGGCAAGATCATTCTGACGCTGCTCGGCCTGCTCTCAGGCGCATCCATCGGCCGCGAAGGACCCACCGTCCACGTCGGCGCGTCGATGATGTACTCGCTCGGGAGATGGGCAAAGTTTCCTGTCCACTTCATCGACCGCGGCCTGATTCTCGCCGGCAGCGCAGCGGGTATCACGGCGGCGTTCAACACGCCGTTCGCAGGCATCATGTTCGCGATCGAGGAAATGGCGCGCAGCTTTGAAGAGCGCAACAGCGGTACGATTTTCGTCGCCGTCATCCTTGCCGGCGTAATCGCACTCGCGATCCTGGGCAACTACACCTACTTCGGCACGACCAACGTGTTCTTGCCGAATCCTGACGCGTGGCTCGCGATACCGGTCTGCGGAGTCGTCGGCGGCCTCGCCGGCGGTGCATTCAGCCGCTTGCTGCTCCTCAGTATGGGAAAACTCGCCGGTTGGGCGCGCCGTCGACCGTACATCGTCGCCGCAGCCTGCGGCCTGGCGCTGGCGATTCTCGGCCTGGTATCCGGCAGCGCGACCTACGGCAGCGGCTACACCCAGGCGCGCGAAATTCTGCTCGGGCAAAATCACGCCGGTTTCGGTTTTCCGTTCTACAAAATCGCCGCGAACATGGTTTCCTATCTGAGCGGCATCCCTGGGGGCCTGTTTTCGCCGGCGCTGTCCGCCGGTGCCGGCGTCGGCGCCGACATCGCGCCGCTGCTCCCCGCGACGCCGGGCTCCGCCGTCGTCCTGCTCGGGATGGTCGCCTATTTCACCGGCGTCGTGCAGACACCGATCACCGGCGCGATCATTGTCACCGAGATGGTCGACGACAACGCGATGATGCTGCCGATCATGGCAACCGCCTTCATTGCACTCGGGGCCTCAAGGCTCATTTGCCGGACGCCGATTTACCTGGCGCTGGCACAAGAATTCATACCGGCTCGACAGCCGGCACCCGCGGCCGAAGGCGCGGAACAAGAAACCGCCTGACAAGGGAATCGTGATGCTCTGGATCAAGGCCTTCCACGTGATTTTCATGGTGACCTGGTTCGCGGGTCTCTTTTATTTACCGCGCCTGTTCGTCTACCACGTCGATGCCGCCGATGAAGCGAGCCGCGCGCGCTTCGTCATTATGGAGCGGCGGCTGTTCGTGATAATGACGATCGGCATGGTCGCCACAATCGGCTTCGGTATCTGGCTCATGGCCGGGTGGTGGCTGCCGCCGCCGCGCTGGCTCGAAGCCAAGGTCGCGCTGGTGGCCCTGCTGCTCGTTTACCACTTCTATTGCCGCAAGCTTATCGGCGACTTCGCCGCCGGCCGCAACGCCAAAAGCGCGCGGTTTTACCGTTTATTCAACGAGCTGCCGGGGCTGTTGTTGATCGCGATTGTAATTCTCGCGTTCGTCAAACCGTTCTGATAACCGGCCGGGTCGATCCGCCGAGACCGGCTGCTTCCCCGGCGCCGCGGCCGCGGCTTTCTGCCGCTTCTGCCAGACGTATATCGGCACCCCGACGAGCATCAGCAACGTCCCCCAGTACAGCGAATCCTTGCCGGTACCCATGGCCGCCCACCACGCAAATGCAAACGCGACGCAACTGGCGACGACGCCCTTGATGCGCCGCGTGCCGCGCCCGAGCACGATCTCTGCCATCGCGCACAGCATGTAGGGCACCAGCACGAAGAACGTCGTCAGCAGGATGATGACGTTGAACATTGCCACCAGCCCGTGGCTGTAGTTCATCAGGATGAGAATCGTCGCCAGGATGCTCGAAAACACCATGCCGAGCGCCGGCGTGCCGCGGCGCGAGTTGGTCGCGAACAGTTTCGGAAACAGGCCGTCATGTGCGACCGCCTGCGGAAACTGCCCTTGCATCAGCAGCCACCCGTTGAGCGCGCCGAAACACGAAATCATCGCAGCCGCGGCGATCAGCCAGCTTCCCCAACTGCCCCAGATCACGTTGGCCGCGTCCGAAAACGGCGCGTGCGAATGCGCCAGCGAGCCAGCCGGGATAATGCCCATCACCACCGTGGTCGTCGCGATATAGAATGCGGCCGCGATCGCCGTGCCCAGAAACGTCGCGCGCGGAATGGTTTTTTCCGGATCCTTGACATGGCCGGCGGGGATCGTGGCGCACTCGAGCCCCAGAAACGCCCACATGGTGAACGCGGCCGCCGTGTTGATCGCCGAGGTGGCCGGTTCGCTGACGTGGGCGGTGGTAATCAGATTCGGGTCGAAATAAAACGCACCGAAAATCGCCAGAGCAAGCAGGGGCGCGAGTTTCAGGATGACCGTAACGAACTGCATGTTGCCGGCCGCGCGCACGCCCCAGATGTTGATCGCAGTCAACACCCACACCGCCGCGATCGCTGCAAGCCCGCCCAGTAGCGGCACCTGGGCCAGCACCGGAATGAATACGGCGAGGTAGCTGGCGAAAGCCACCGCGATCGCGGCATTCGTGCCAAGGATGCTGAGCCAGTAGATCCAGGCGACGAGAAAGCCCGCGAAGTCACCGAATGCCGCCCGCGGATAGGCATACGGCCCGCCCGCCCTCGGCAAGCGGCGCGACAGGCTGCTGAAGACCCACGCCAGCACCAGTGCGCCGACGGTACTGAAGCCCCATCCCCACAGGCTGTAAGCGCCATAAATTGCCAATGACGCCGGCAGCAGGAAGATGCCGGAACCTACCATGTTGCCAAGCACGATCGAAGTGGTGGTGGCGAGGCCGAGGCTGCGGTTTTCGCTCATGGGGCGGGTATCCGGTGGCGGAATGACTGACGGATTGTAACGGAATATCGGCGGCTGTCATGCGCGACGGCGGAAATCAGCGTGCCTGAAATGTTAACCTTCGCAACTCTTTCGTGGCGCAAATTTACCAATGACTCCGGAATCGATTCTGCGAACGACCTTTGGCTTCGACGCTTTTCGCGGCCGGCAAGCGGCCGTCATCGAGGCGCTTGTGCGC
>DASSOO010000332.1:0-2545 GCA_035700455.1 Gammaproteobacteria bacterium | reverse complement strand
ATTTGGTCCTGTCAGAACAACCAATTTGGACGTTTGAGGTATTTGGTCAACAGTAAAGTCGGCAAACCTCTTGAAATCTCGAACACGTAAGCTTTGTAATCTCATGCTTTTTCACTACCCGATGAATAGAAGCGCCTCCATTTGGTGACGACTCCGCCACATGCTACGATGGTCGTTATTAACCCCGCCGGAGATAGCATCTCCGGCCCGACGCCCCGGTCGCGAAAGCGCCGGGGCGTCTCTTTTTCTGCCTGGGCCGTCACGGGATCATTGCCGGTGCTTTGGCACGCGCCAGCAGCTTTGCCAAATCCAGCGCCTTGCTCGTCTCCGCCCAATCCGGCGGCTGCGTGAACGGCTGGCGGATGTAGTGCGGCCCGTCTACCTCGTCGCCGTCGACCAACGCGATTGCAAGCCAGAACTTGTCGCCTTGGTTCAGCGCCTGCGCGATTTCGTTGCGGCTGACAGTGACGGTCGTTGCGTCGGCGCGACGCCCCTTCACCTCGATATGGCGCGCCGGCGGCAGGCGTCCGTCAGAGTCCGCAGGCGGCTGGGCGGTGACATCCCAGCCGCAGTTATCGGCGGAGACGTCTTTCACTGCGTGGCCGAGGCTGCGTTCATAGTCCATCACGGCCTGCATGGCGAGCTGCTCGATGCGCTTGCGAGCGGCGCCATCGGCCGTGGCAGGCGGCTCGCCTTCAGCCGCATTGACGAGTCCCTGCGGAATGACCAGCGCCGCGCCCAACAGAACCGGCGTTGCTGCTTCGAGGTGCGCGCTGGCTTCAAGCTCGGCTTCCCGCGCGTGCAGCCGGGCCGCGAGATCGTCGCGACGCCGCCGGAGATTTTCGAGCTGCACGGCCGGTTGCCGGCCCGACCTTACCTTCTCCTGCATGTCCATGAAGCGGTCGCCCAGCCGGTTGATTTCGGTGATGAGCCGGTTGCGGACGGCATCAAGGGTCTTTGTAACTATGCGCTGGCGGCGTTGATTGACTTCCTTGTAGTGCTGCGGCACCAGGGTGTTGCGCGCGTAGTCAAGGACTCGCGCTTCCAGGTCGTGCGCCAACCAATCTTCGTTGAGCAAATGAGCGAGCCGGCTGCTGTCGCTTGAATCCAATGACTGAAGATCGAGGTGTGGCGCGTAACCTCCGGACCGGACACGGCCGTCCGGATAAACCGCGCAGAAGTGCAGGCGCCGCGAAACCAAAGCTGCCTCCTTTTGCGATGCGCCCGACTCGCGGATGCTGTGGTCGATCAGCGCGAGCAGGTAAGGTTCCATGCCTTCGTCCGCCGGATTGAGCAGCATCGCACCGCGAGCGAGCAACGGACGCATTTTGTCGAGCGTTATGTTCGTTACCGCCCGCATCAGCGGGTGGCCCGGGTGAATCAGTGAGGCCGGCGGTTTGCCGCTCACGCGGACGTTGCTTTTGTCGAAGCAGATTCGCTCGTAGGCAGGCGTGACCGGCTGGCGCGGGGAGCCGATGCGCTTGTCGCGCTCGCGGATGTCCGCCGGGACGTGCCGAATCTCGAAGCGGCCGCTTTCGCGCGGGCGCATCTCGCCGTTCAGACGGCGGAAGGCTTCGCCGAAGAATGCCTGCACGAACAGCGGCTGAAGCTTGCGCGCTTCGGCCTTTTCCATTTCTTCCTTGATCTGGAACAGTACCTCGGGCGTCATCGCCTGTTCGCAGAGGGCGTTGTCGCGCAGAATCTGTTCGAGCTTTTGCCGGTCTAGCGCGCCTTCGACTTTCTCCAGGTTCTTCCGGCGCACGTCCGGGTCGTTACCGTAGCGGATCGCCTCGATCAACACGTCGCGCAAGCTCTGGCCGGCAAGTGCGGTGCCGAGGATGTCAAACACGCGCCCGCCCAACGCCTCGCGCTCGGCGTCCAGCTTTTCAAAAAGCCGTTCGAAGACCGCGCCCTCGCGCGTTTCCTTCGCGACCAGGTTCCATAGATGGCAGACTTCGGTCTGGCCGATGCGGTGAATGCGGCCGAACCGCTGCTCGATGCGGTTCGGGTTCCACGGCAGATCGTAGTTGATCATCAGGTGGGCGTTCTGCAGGTTCACGCCCTCGCCGGCGGCGTCGGTCGCGATCAGAACGACGGTTTCCGGATCATTACGGAAGCGCTCCTGCAAGGCGCGACGCTCGTCGCGCGAATGGCCGCCGTGGAATGCGATGACGGCTTCAGGGTTGCCGATCAGCGTGCCAATGCGGTTGCGGAGATAATTGAGTGTGTCGCGATGCTCGGTAAAGATGATGAGCTTGCGCCGGTGGCCCTCCGGCGTGCGCATGTACTTGTTTTCTTCGAGTACTTCGCGCAGCGTCTCCCATTTGCGGTCCTGCTGCGACTGCACGACCTGGCGTGCCTGCTCCTCCAGCCCGCGCAGCAGCTCGATTTCCTTTTCCATTTCCTGCGCGGTTTCGGCGGCGCTGGCTTCATCAACCAGTCGCTCTTCCAGTTCTTCGAATTCCGGATCGGGAAATTCCTCGTCGTCCTCGTACCGGTAGGGAATGCTGCCGACGTTGTACTCGCCCAATGTTTCGGCAATGCC
>DASSOO010000331.1:0-3431 GCA_035700455.1 Gammaproteobacteria bacterium | reverse complement strand
GGCGAACCTACGTCGGCGCGATGCCCGGCAATATCATTCAGTCGATCCGCAAGGCCGGCACGCGCAATCCGCTGTTCATGCTCGACGAGATGGACAAGCTCGGCGCCGGTTTCCACGGCGATCCGTCGTCGGCGCTGCTCGAAGTGCTCGACCCGGAGCAGAATTCGACGTTCCGCGACAACTATCTCGGTGTCAACTTTGACCTGAGCCAGGTGATGTTCGTCGGTACCGCCAACGTGCTCGACCAGATCCCGGGACCGCTGCGCGACCGCATGGAAGTCATTGAGCTGCCCGGCTATACCGGCGACGAAAAGGTCGAGATCGCCAAGCGCTATCTCGTGCGCCGGCGTCTCGAATCGGCAGGTCTGAAGCCTGAGCAGCTCGAAATCACTGACGAGGCGCTCAAACGCATCGTGCGCGACTACACGCGCGAGGCCGGCGTGCGTAACCTCGAGCGCGAAATCGGTTCGGTGGTGCGCCACGTTGCGGTGCGCGTCGCGGAGGGCAAGACCGAACATCAGACGATCGACGCCGGCGACCTCAACGAAATTCTCGGCGCGCCCCGTTTCGAGGCAGAGGTCGCCATGCGCACCAGCGTGCCCGGCGTCGCGACCGGGCTTGCGTGGACACCGGTCGGCGGCGACATCCTGTTCATCGAAGCCAATCGCGCGCCTGGTACCGGAAAGCTGACGCTCACCGGCCAGCTCGGCGATGTGATGAAGGAAAGCGCACAGGCTGCGTTGAGCCTGATCAAGGCGCACGCGGCGGAGCTCGGCATCGACGCAGAAAAGTTCAGCAAGGAGGACATCCACATTCACGTGCCGTCGGGCGCGATCCCGAAGGACGGCCCGAGCGCCGGCGTCGCAATCTACACGGCACTGGTTTCGCTGTTGACCGGCCGCACCGTGCGCAACGATGTCGCGATGACCGGCGAGATCACGCTGCGCGGCCTGGTGCTGCCGATCGGCGGCGTCAAGGAAAAGTCGCTTGCCGCACTCGCCGCCGGCATCAAGACCGTGCTGCTGCCGGCGCGCAACAAGCGCAATCTCGACGACATTCCCGAGACGGCGCGCAAGCAGTTGCAGTTCGTCTGGCTGGAGCGGGTCGAGGATGCGACCAAAGCCGCCTTGTCGGCAAACGAAGAACCGGCCGCCGAGGCGCCGCTTGAAGCACGGCGTTCGTCGGCCTGACGCAGGAGGCAGAATATGAACGAGAATCTGGCCGCGGCGCACCACGGCAACGACGCTGGCACGGACGTGGAACGCATATATCGCGAGTGGGACAGGGCCTGGTCGAACGACGATCTGGAAGCGATGATCGCGCTATACGCGGAAGATGCGACGCTGGAGAGTCCACTCGTCCCGCATCTTCTTGGCACCGATACCGGAATATGCCGCGGACGCCAGGCCATTCGGCAACTGCTCGAGATAGCCGCGCCCAGGAAACCGCGGAAGCGAACGTTCTACCGCAAAGGCTATTTTACGGACGGCAGAACGCTGGTGTGGGAGTATCCGCGTGCCGCACCGGATGGCGAACAAATGGATTTCTTTGAGGTCATGGAGGTCGAAGGCGGACTGATCCGGAAGCATCGCGTGTATTGGGGTTGGCGCGGCTTCGAAGTCATCAAGGCCGACGCCTACCACAGGTAGGACCCGAAGCGGGAACACGTAAACGCATCGCCGAATCCGGACGCGCGTATAGTAATTCGAAAACCAGCGGGCGGAGGTTGTCCATGATCGTTGTTACCAGTGAGAACGTTGCCGGCTACAAAGTTGCGGAAGTGAAGGGGCAGGTTTTCGGCGTCGTCGTCCGTAGCCGCGGCCTCGGCGGCAACGTCATGGCCGGATTGCGCTCCATCGTCGGCGGTGAAATTACCGAGTACACGGAAATGCTGGAGCAGGCGCGCCGCCACGCACTCGACCGCATGGTCCAGAACGCCACCACGATGGGCGCGAACGGCGTCATCATGATGCGCTTCGACTCGTCGGAAATCGGTCAGACGATGAGCGAGATCGTGGCCTACGGTACCGCCGTGGTGCTCAAACCTGCGGAGGGTTAGCGATGCTGCGGCGTGCGCTCATCGTTCTCGGCGTCGCCTCGATCCTCGCCGGTATCGCCTTGCTCTTAAGCGGCCTTATCGTGCCCGGCGGGTACCTGGCCGGCGAAGGCGCGATCGTCACCCTTGCGCTGATCTTCGAGCGCTGGCGTTATAGCCGGAAGTCGAACCCGCAAGGCGCTGCGTGGCAGCCGACCGGCGAACGCTTTGTCGATCCCGGCAGCGGTCGCCTGACGGAAGTGCGCTACAACCCGAAGACGGGTGAGCGCGCTTACGTTCCCGCATCGGACAAAACCGAATCTCCCTAGACCGGGACCGGCAGGGAAGTCCGTTATTCGGCGTTCGACCGCAGCGCGTAAAGGCCGCCTATTAACGCGCGCGAACTGTCCTCAGGCAAAACCGAAGGTTGGCGGAAAGACAACGACGACGAGCGCCGCCCACAGCGCATAGACCGGCAAATAATCCGTCTGCCACCGTTCCAGGCGCGCGAACGAGCCACGCCCGCGCAGGAAGTCGATGTACAGCACGGCGGACCAGATCAGATTGATCAACAGCACCACGTTTTCGCCCAGCGCGGCGATACGGTTCGGGCTGAAGCCGAATTCGGAGATGCGCGCGGCGATCGCCCATAGCGCCACCGCGTCGGCCAGCAGCGCGCTGACGAGCAACACGACCTGAAGCACGTCGAAGGGGCCGGCCCGCGAATCGGCGTCGCGCGCGGATAGCGAATAAAGCAGGAGGCCGAGGACCACCGCCAGGAGCAGATCGAACGCGATGAGCACGTTGCGGCGGATGTCGACGCCGCGCCCGGTCCACAGCAGTGCAGCAAGAAATGCGACCAGCACGGCGGCGAAAAAAGGCGTGAACAGCCGCGTCAGCACCGGCGCGATGTTTTCGATCACGCTCTGCTTGGCCTCAACCAGCCAGGCGCCGACCACGACGGCTCCCATGGCGCCGCACGGCAGTACCCATGACTGGAAGAAAGGCCTGACGTCGATGCCGATGGACTGGAAAATCAACGTCATGAAGCCGGTGAGGACGCCGCCGCCGAGCGCAATCAGTACGTAGTAGATAAACAACTCGCCCGAAAATCGGATGAAATTCATGCGCCCTGCGACTTCGCCCCAGCGTCCGCCGGCGTACGCGACGCCCACGAGCAACCACAGCGCGATCGGCAGGTGCAGCATCGTGAGCGCCTGCGTGTAACCTTCCGGCGCAAACGGATACACGTTGACGATTACCGCCGCCGCAACGAACGCAGCCGCCAGTCCGCAGAGCGTGCGGGTATCGAGCCGCCGTTTCCATGCGAAATAGCCTGTCACCAGGGGCAGCACGAACAGACTGAGGTTGATGCGATAGAGGCCGGAGACATCCT
>DASSOO010000330.1:0-2898 GCA_035700455.1 Gammaproteobacteria bacterium | reverse complement strand
CCCGTGACCAACGCGAACCCGATCAGGCCGATGAGCGGCTCGATGGAGGCCACACTGTTCGCGAACAGGCTGTTCGCATAGACGCTGCCGTAGCCGGTTGTCAGCATCTCCACGCTGAAGAAGAACGCGTCGCCGAACGACGCCGGCCGCGGCGCGAGGCCGCCGCAAAACCAGTATATGAACGCAAAGCTCAGGTCGACAGCGAAATAGGCGCCACATACGAACAGGAAGAATCGCGGCCAGGAAGTTGTCAGCAGAACGTGATAGAAGTCGCGCAGCAGCGAGGCGCGCAGGCCGAGCGGTACCACGCGCATGGCCTGCGGGTCGATGTGCACGTGTCGGACGAACGGACGCCTCATGCGCGCGGAAGGGCCACATGGCCGGGCTGTGCCTGTACCCGTTCGGTCCACGTGTTGATCGCCGGATAACGCGCGAGTTCGAAGCCGGCATCGCCGGCGACGTGCGTGTAGGCGAACAGCGCCACGTCGGCGACCGTGTAGCGGCCTGCCGCAAACCAGTCGTGCGCGGCCAGGTGTTTCTCCATCACGTCGAGTGCCGCGTAGCCGCCCTTGAGGCAATTTTCGAGCTTCTGCCGCGATTCTGCCGGCGAGCCGAGTGTCCGCACGATAAGGCGCGCAACGGCGATATTGGGTTCATGGCTGTACTGCTCAAAGAACAGCCATTCGAGCACGCGCGCGCGTTCGAGCCGGCCCGCAGGCAACAGCGGTGTGCCGTCGGCGAGATAGCAGATAATGGCGCCCGACTCCGGCAGGAACACGTTCGGCTCGATTTCGAGCAGCGGTACTCTGCCATTGGCGTTCTTTGCCAGGTATTCGGGCCGGCGCGTCTCGCCGCCGCGCACACCGATCTCGACCCACTCGTAAGGCTGGTCGAGCTGCTCGAGCACCAGCCGGACCTTGTAGCAGTTGCCCGAAGAGCTCATGCCGTAGACTTTGTACATTGCGCCACCTTCGCGGTACCCGATGAATATGAAATTCAAAGACCACTTTTCCGGCCACGCTGCGCTTTACACGCGCTACCGGCCGACCTACCCGGACGCGTTGTACGCATTTCTCGCCCGCCTTGCGCCGGCGAACGACTGTGCCTGGGACTGCGCGACCGGCAACGGCCAGGCAGCACGCGGCCTTGCGCGGCATTTCCGACGCGTGATCGCAACCGACGCGAGCGCGGAGCAAATCGCCAATGCGCAACCCGATGCGCGCGTCGAATATCGCGTGGCGCCGGCTCGCGGCAGCAGCCTGGATAACCATTCCGTCGCGCTGGTAACCGTCGCCCAGGCGCTGCACTGGTTCGATGTCGAACAATTCTACGCCGAGGTGCGCCGTGTGCTCGCGCCCCGCGGGATCGTCGCGGTGTGGAGCTATGCGCTGATGAAAATAAGCCCCGCAATCGACGCCGTCGTGCTGCATCTCTACGGACCGATCACCGGCGCGTACTGGCCGCCGGAACGCCGCCACACCGAAAACGGCTATGCGGACCTGCCGTTCCCGTTCGAGCCGGTCCAGGCGCCGGCCTTTGCGATGACTGCCGACTGGGATTTCGCGCAGCTTGCCGGCTACCTGCGTACCTGGTCCGGTGTGCAACGCTACCTCAAGGCGACCGGGCGCAACCCCGTCGGCGAAGTCGAAGCCGAGCTGCGCCAGGCGTGGGGCGACGCTGACGCCAAGCGTCGCATCGAATGGCCGTTGACGCTGAAGGTGGGTCGCGCCGGTTAGCGCGAACGCATCGCGTACTGCATCGATTCGCCCGAAAAGCCGGCCGGAGGCTCGCCGTCGACGGCGTAGCGATACACGGCCGCCTGGTAAATCGCATGCAGCGCCGAATTGACCAGGCCGAGCAGCACCAGGTAAACAACGCCGGCGATGATCGGCACGAGCCCGGCGGGCAGACCGGTCATCGCACCGAGTGCGATCGCGGCAATCCCCGGCAGGCCGAGCAGGAAAAACACCACGCCGAAGCTGAAGTTGCCGACGATCTGTTCGCCCCAGGTTCGCTTCAGCAGGCTTGCCGATTCGCCGATCGCCTGGAACGGCCCCTTGCCCTCGATGACCAGTACCGGCACGACGAGAAACGTCGCCACCGACCACAGCATGCCGAGTGCCCCGACCAGGAGGCGCATCAGCAACGGCGCGCGCTCCTCGATCATGCGCAGTACCAGCCCGACGGTTGCCGAAATGACCGCCCAGGCGAAGATCAGGTGCAGCACCGTGAAAGCAGCGGAAAGGCCGTCGGCCAGCGTCGGATTGTGGCCCTCCATGCGACGCGCGGCGCAGGCAACGATGGCGGCGTTAAAGAACGTCGCGATAAAGAAGTTGATGAAATAAAACGCAAACATCAGGCCGTAATGCTGCGCCGATGTCCGCTGCAGTTCCTGGTCGCTCCAGGCGCCGTGGTGATACAGCAGCAATGGCGCGGCGAACGAGGCAATGACCGCCAGCGAACAAATACTCGACAGCACCGGAAACAGCAGCAGTTCGCGGTCCTGCTTAAGCACCGCCCAGGACTCGCCCATCAGCCGGAACGTGCGCGAAATGCGGCCCATAACCCCTCCTTTTAAGCACACGCCAAAAAGTGTTTGTTTATATAGCACAATTCCCGTCACAATAGCCGCTCTCGGTAAGCAGACCGTCTGGCAGCCATGGATGCCGACTTCATATTCCTGATCGACTTCGACAGCACACTGGTACAGCTGGAAACGCTGGAGGTGCTGGCCGAGGTTGCGCTCGAAGGAACGTCTGACAAAGCCGCGCGGCTCGAGAAGGTCGCGGCACTGACGGACCGGGCAATGAACGGCGAAGTCCCGTTTCGCGCCGCGCTCGAAGAACGCCTCGCACTGATCGGCGCACACCGCGACCACCTGCCGGAGGTCATTGCTCG
>DASSOO010000329.1:0-2328 GCA_035700455.1 Gammaproteobacteria bacterium | reverse complement strand
GCCGGCTTTACGCTCGATCATGGCAAGGCCAATCTGGCACCGGCGCCGGCGGCCGCTGCGCGCGACAAGGCCCGGGCGGCGGCGCAGGACGTCGCGCGGCGCCACAATGTGCCGTTCATCGATGCGGCCGCTCTCGAACGGTTCCGGCACGATGGTGAGCGGACGCTGTATGTGTTCGACGTCAGGCTGCCCGATGCGTACGAAGCGGGGCATCTGCCGGGCGCGCTGTCGGCGCAGGGCGGCCAATTGGTGCAGGCGACCGATACTTACGCCGCGGTGCGCAACGCGCGCATCGTACTGGTCGATGATGATGCCGTGCAGGCCGTGATGACGGCGTCATGGTTGAAACAGATGGGGTGGCGCGAAGTTTACGTGCTCGAAGGCGGACGGGCAGACCGGGCGCTGCAGAAAGGCGTCGCTCCGCTGCAAGTGCTGGGAGAACTGCCGCAGGCGGAAACGATGCCGGTGACGGTGCTCAGCGAAGCCATTGCGTCCGGCAGTGTCGAAGTCATCGACTGCGACGACAGCCGCAGATACCGCAAAGGACATATTCCCGGCGCATGGTGGGCCGTACGCTCGCGGCTTGCGGAATGTCTGACGAAGCTCGATCGTGACAAAACGCTCGTATTCACGTCCGACGACGGTCTGCTCGCGCGCTATGCCGCAGCCGATGCCGGGCAACTCGGTTATGCCGCCGCGTATCTCGATGGCGGCACTCGCGCATGGACGGCGAGCGGCGCCGGGCTGGAAATATCGGACGACCGGCTGCTGACTGCGACCGACGACGTGTTTTACCGGCCCTATGACAACAGGTCGGAGCGTGAAGCAAAGATGCGGGAGTATCTGTCGTGGGAAGTCGGATTGGTCGAGCAGGTCAAACGAGATCCGACGGTGCGGTTCACGACGCGGCCGGAATAGCTGCGTTCCGGCACAACGAAATTATCCGGATTTCAGCCGGCCTTCCACGTCGGCGTTGTTCGGCGCTTCGCCGGTTGCGGTGCCGGCACATCCACATCAGCGGCAGCAGGTGGTGCGGCATCCGCTGTTTCGACGCGGTAGATCCATGCCAGCAATTCCGCGACCGCGACATACAATGCGGGCGGGATCCGCGCGTCGAGATCGACCTGCATCAGCAGTGCCACCAGTTCCGGCGATTCGTGCACGAAAATTCCGGCTTCGTGCGCGCGCCGGACGATTTCGTCGGCGACCATGCCCTGTCCGCGCGCAACCACCACCGGCGCCGCATCGCCGCCGGCGTAGCGCAGCGCCACCGCATGCTGCAGCGGATCAGGATGTGTCGCCATGCTCGATCCGGATCGCCGCGACGTCGAACGCGCGTGCATCCAGCGCCGTGGCCAGCGACTGTGCGGTGGCGCGCAGCCGCTCGGCGCTTTCGCCGCTGTCCGAACGCAGCGTCACGTCAAGATGCTGTCCGGTGAGCGCGACGCTTGCGTTCACCGTGCCCAGGACCGGCAGCGTCAGTTCGAGCCGCGTGCGCCAGGTCTTTTGAACGCCGGTGTGTGCCGCCGGCGAATCGTCGGCGATGTGGATGGATGCCTCTTGTCCCGGCCACGGCTCGCCCTGCCATACGATTTGCTGCGCCACCAGTGTCTGCAGTTGAAGACGCAGCAGCGACGCCGCATGATCGGGAAGCGGCGGCATAATGGCATTCGACTGTTGCGCACTGGCTGCCATGCCGGACCCGGTTGCCGCAGCGTCGGCCGCGGTGAGGATGCCGTGCCACTGTGCCTGGGGTTCCGATTGCAGTTGCTGCTGCGGATACTGCTGCAACGTCCATTGCGCAAGATGCGATTCGTAGAACAGTCCGCTGTCGGCGATCGAGCGCTGCAGCGCCGGCGCCAGTTCGGCCGCCACGGGTGGTGGTTGCGACAGCAGGGGAGCGGACGGGCGGATGGCCGGGGTTGCACCCCGGCCGGCGGCAACTGCATCACCGAGCAACCGCGCTACAGCGCTCAGGCGCAGCAACAGCGCAGTGTTTTCCGATGCCGCCGAATCCGCATTCGCGGCCGGAGGTGCCGCGCCATTCGTGGGCCGCGCCGCAGCGGTATCACCGCGATTGCTGACGCGGTGGGCAGCGGGGCCCGGTGCGGCACCCTCATCGTGTCCGGCCGGGGCGGGGTGTGCTGCGGCCGGGTTTGCGGCGGGCGGCTGGCGATCGTGCGGCCGTGTCGAATGGTCAGGCAGTGCGGCCGCCGGTTTCGTCGGCGCGACAGCGCCCGGCGGATTGACCGCACCCGGCGGCCCGCCTTTCGCCTGCAACGCGTTCAGCAGGAAATCGACCGGACGGAAATCGATCATGGGTGGTGC
>DASSOO010000328.1:0-7966 GCA_035700455.1 Gammaproteobacteria bacterium | reverse complement strand
TTCGAGGCTCGCGGCGACGACTATAACCGGGCGGCGCTGATCCACCCCCTTGCGCGCGACACCGAACGGCGCATTCTGATCGAGTCCATGGCTGTCGAGCCTGACCATCGGATCTGCGATGCGCCCGCCGGCGGCGGCTATCTCGCCGACGGCCTGCGCGCGCTGGTATCGGATCCCGCTCGAATCGTTTGCGTCGAGCCGTCGCGGACTTTTGCGCGCCGCCTCGACGCTGCCTACACCATCCACATCGCGCCGCTTGAAGCGCTGCCGCTGACCAATGGATCGATCGACCGTGTCGGCAGTCTTGCCGGGCTCCACCACCTGGCGGACAAGGCGGCGTTTTTCCGCGAGGCGTTCCGGGTGTTAAAGCCCGGCGGGCGCTTTGCCGCCGCAGACGTGCTGCACGGCACGGCGGTTGCGCGCTTCCTTAACGGGCCGGTCGACCGTTACACGATGACCGGCCACCGCGGCGTATTTCTGCAGCCCGGCGAAAGCAGCCAACTGATGAAAGCCGCGGGTTTCGTCGACGTCAGCGAAGCACACCGCGCCTATTTCTGGACCTTTACGTCCAGTGCGCAAATGGTGCATTACTGCCGGAGCCTGTTCGGCATGGTACGCGCCGGCGAGACCGAAGTGCACGCCGCCCTCACGGCTGCATTCGACATCCATTTGCGGCAGGACGAAGTTCTCCTGCCGTGGTCGCTGGTGTACGCCGTCGGGCTGAAGCCGGCGTGACCCGTGCCGGCGCCAGCGCCCGCAAGCGGGCGTGGCGTGCCGCAGGCGCGAGCGCGGCAATCGCGCGCACCTTCGCGTAGAACGCCGGCAGATCGTCACCGGTGCAGGCGAGCAGGCGCTCGAATGCCGGCTGCCACTGATCGTAGGTTGTGATTACCTGCAGGCTCGCATTGTTGAGCGGATGCATGAACCACTCGCCGTAGACATCACGGCCGATTTGCGCCACGAGCCTCGCGTACCGGGCCTTGAGCCACGCGAACGCTTCCGCCTTCCGCTGCCGCTTCGCCGCAGCGTTCAGCGGGGCAGCATAAATTTTCCCGAGCCGCGTACGCGTCTCGCGCACCAGATCTTCAAACGCACGCTCGACCGCGAGGCCCTGCTCGTATGCCGCCAGTGCTTTCGGTTCGCCCTGCGCCCGCAGCCAGCGACGGATGCCGACGGTCTGCACGGTATCGGCAAACGACTCGTTGAAGCTCGAATCGTTTTTGACGTAGACCAACTGGTGCGCGAGTTCGTGGAAGATCAGGCCGGCAAGCGCCGCGTCGTTCCAGCGCAGCATGTTGCTGAACACCGGGTCCGCGAACCAGCCGAGCGTTGAATACGACGGCGCACCGCCGACATAAACGTCGTTGCCCTGCTTGTTCAGTTGCGCCGCGAACGCTTCGGCGGCATCTTTCGAGAAATAGCCGCGATACGGCACGCAGCCGGCAAACAGGAAGCACCAGGTTATCGGCGTCAAGGAAAACGGCGGGGCCGCGTAGACCACCCACACCGGGTAGCGCCGGTCGAGATCGACGTAGGTTCGATAGCTGTCGTTGTCCGGCAGGTGCAGGGTGCGGCTGGCGAAGTCGCGCGCCTTGAGCGCGAGCGTGAGCTTGGCGCGCACCGCCGCCGGCGTCTTCGGATCGGCGATGACTTTGGAGATGTCGCGCCGGTTGGTAAGGATGCTCAGCTCGCCGCTGACCGCCTGCGCGTAATAGCCAAGCGTTGCGCAGCCGGCGAGCATGCCGGCCAGGGCACAGGCGACAAGCAGACGAAACAGGGCCATCAACCTATTCTAAAGGTGCGGACGCCGGCCCGCGGTATGAAGACCCGGACCAGGGCAAAAAAGCGCGTCTGATTTCCAAGGTATTCCCTGCTAGAATCGGCCGAACTCCAAAGGCCCCGGCTCGATGCGCATCATCACCCTCAACGCCAACGGCATCCGCTCCGCCGCCCGCAAGGGCGTCTTCGAGTGGCTGCGCCGGCAGAATGCCGACGTGATCTGCATCCAGGAAACGAAGGCGCAGGAGGCGCAACTCGTCGACCCGATGTTCCGGCCCAACGGCCATCACTGCTTCTACTACGACGCCACTTGCAAGAAAGGTTACAGCGGCGTCGCCGTGTACGCGAAACGCGAGCCTGACACAGTGCTGACGACGCTCGGGCGCGAGGATTTCGACTGCGAAGGCCGCTACATCGAGGCGCGCTTCGACAACCTGAGCGTCGTCTCGCTGTACGTGCCGTCGGGCACTTCCGGCGACGAACGCCAGCAATACAAATTCCGCATCAT
This sequence comes from Gammaproteobacteria bacterium, assembly GCA_035700455.1. Taxonomy (GTDB): domain Bacteria; phylum Pseudomonadota; class Gammaproteobacteria; order Natronospirales; family DASSBR01; genus DASSBR01. Next base: position 5,679 of record DASSOO010000328.1, on the reverse strand, counting down.
GGAGTGGTTCGAGCCGATCCTCGACGAGTGGCTCGCGAGCGGGCGCGACTATATCCTGTGCGGCGACTGGAACATCGTCCGCACCGAGAAAGACATCAAGAACTGGAAATCCAACCAGAAAAACTCCGGCTCCCTGCCCGAGGAACGCGCCTGGCTCAACAAGCTCATCGATGAGCGCGGCTGGGTCGACAGCTTCCGCACGCTCAAGCCGGATGCGGTGGAATACACCTGGTGGTCGCGCCGCGGCCGCGCGCGCGAGAACAACGTCGGCTGGCGCATCGACTACCAGTTGGTGACGCCGGGCCTGCGCGCGCGCCTGCGCGACTGCTCGATTTATCGCGACGAAGAATTTTCCGATCACGCGCCGTTTATCGTGGATTACGCGGGATGAAGCAGCTTGAGCCGGCAGCGGCGGCGGATCGGCTTAATTATCGGCAACTGTTCACTAACCGGCGCGTTGCCGTCACGCTGTTTCTGGGCTTTTCCTCGGGCCTGCCGCTCGCGCTGACGCGCAACACGCTGCAAGCGTGGTTTACGGTTTCCGGCATCAGTATCGTCACGATCGGCGCCCTGACGCTGGTCGCACAGCCCTACGTGTGGAAGTTTGTCTGGGCGCCGCTGATGGACCGCTACGTCCCGCCGTTTCTCGGCCGCCGCCGCGGCTGGATGCTGGTGACGCAGGTCGGCCTGTTGCTTGCGATCGGCGCGATGGCGTTCATGCACCCCGCGACGACGCCCGGCTGGCTGAGCGTGCTCGCTTTCGTTGTCGCATTTCTGTCCGCATCGCAGGACATTTCGTTCAACGCGTATATGACTGACGTGCTCGCGCCGCGCGAGCGCGGTATCGGTGCCGCGGTGTCGGTCGGCGGTTACCGTATCGCGATGCTGATCTCAGGCGGCGTCGCGTTGATACTCGCCGACCATTACGGCTGGCGCGTGAGTTACCTGATCATGGCGGCGCTGATGGGAGTCGGCATTTGCGCAACGCTCGCATCGCCGACGCCGCAAGCGGAACCCGCGCCGCCGCGCAACTTGCGCGCCGCGGTCGTCGAGCCATTCACACAATTCATGGGGCGACCAGGTGCGATTGCGCTGCTGGCGCTGGTGATCCTCTACAAGCTCGGCGACGCATTTGCCGGCAGCCTCACAGTTCCGTTTCTGCTGCGCGGCGTCGGCTTCTCGCTGACCGATGTCGGCGGGCTCTACAAAGTCGTTGGGATCAGCGCGACGCTCGTCGGCGTGTTCTTTGGCGGCGGGCTGCTGGCGAAACTGGGGCTGTTTCGCTCGCTGATGCTGTTCGGCATTCTGCAGGCGGTATCGATCCTGACATTCATGGCGCTTGCGGTCATCGGCAAGAATTTCCCGGTGATGATCGCGGCGATCGCGGTGGAGAATATTGCCTGGGGTATGGGAACCGCCGCCTTCCTCGCCTTCCTGATGGCGCTTTGCGATCACCGCTACACCGCAACCCAGTTTGCGCTGCTGACGGCGCTGGATTCGCTCGGTCGCGTGTTCGCCGGACCCGCGGCCGGTTATGTCCAGAGCGCCGTCGGCTGGCCGGGATTTTTCTTTGTGTCCTTTCTGGTCGCCTTGCCGGGCTTGTTCATCCTGTGGATGCTGCGCCACCGGGTGGCGGCCGCGGAAGTCGCTCCCTCAATGCAGACGGCCTGACGGCACCGGCGCAGCGGACGCCGTCTCGGCGGAAGCCGGCGACGCATGGTGCAACAGCATTCGCCAGCCCTCGGCGTTATGACGATAGACGTTCGTCGCCACCGTTAACGCTTCGCCGCCGTCGCCGCCGAGGATGCGAATCACCTCGTACAGCGTGTGCACGGCAAGCACAGGTCCCTGCTGACGGCACAGCCCGACGCGCCGAAACAACAGCCGCTCCGGATTGCGGAAAATTCGCCGCCAGCCGGCGGCGATTGCGCGCCGGCCTTCGAGGCGCACGCCGGTTGGGTGCACGCAGACGATGTTCGGCCCGTCGGCCCAGACGCCCATCATCGCGCGCAGGTCGCCGGAGCTGAGCGCGGCGTAGAACGCATCTTCACATGCTTCTGAGCTGTTGAATACAGGCATGAGCGACGTGTCCGGTCGCGCGAAGCGTCAGGCGCAGACGCGATCGCGGCCGGCGTCCTTGGCCTCGTAAAGTTTCTTGTCGGCCGACTTCTGCAGCATTTCGCGCTCGTAGCAGGAGGTGCCGCCGGCGACGCCGATGCTGATGGTCACTTTGAGTCCCGGATGCACCGATTCCCAGTCGTAGGTCGCCATCGTTGCACGGATTTTTTCGCATACCTTGTAGGCACCGTCGATGCCGGTTTCGGGGAAACACAGCACGAATTCCTCGCCGCCGTAGCGGGAAATAATGTCGATCGAACGGCAGGCCTGGCGCAATATTTGCGCCGTGATGCGCAGCACTTCATCGCCGATCGCGTGCGAGCACTGGTCGTTGATGTTCTTGAAGTAGTCGATATCGGCCATCGCGATTGTAATATCGCGGCCGAAGCGTTGCGCGCGTTCCAGTTCTATGCCGAGGCGCGCATCCATGTAACGGCGGTTGTAGAGCCCGGTGAGACTGTCTTCCTTGCTCTGCCGATCAAGCTCCTCGGTCTTGCGCTGCAACTCGGTCAACAGGTCTTCCTTGGCGTGGTTCGCTTCACGCAGCGAATCCGAGACGCGCCTTAGCTCCTCGGCCTGGCGCAGCAGTGCGTCGGTGCGCTCGGTAACTTTTTGTTCCAGCTCGTCCTTGTAGCCTTGCAGCTCATGGAACAGTTGTGCGTTGCTGATCGCCGCGCCGACCTGGCCGGCGAAGGTCAGCATCAGGTCGAGATCGTTGCCGTCGAACGTGTCGGGCACGAAGTTCTGCACGCTGATCGCGCCGAGCACGCGGTCGTGGTAGGTAACCGGCACACCCAGCCACGATGCCGAGTGGCGGCCGATGGTAATCGTCCGCTGCGCGATTTCCGGCGGCGCCTTGGTCCAGTTCTCGATCAGCAGCGGCTGGTTGTTCTCGATCATCCAGCCTATCAGGCCCTCGCCGGCGAGACGCAGCCGCCGCGGCTGCCGGCCCTGTTCGTTGTGGTGCAGGCGGAAGTCGAGCTGCCGATTCTTTGCGTCGTAAAGCACCAGGAAGAATGCAGAAAAATCCAGCAGCTTGCGGCACTGAGCGAAGGTCAGTTCGGCCAACTGGTCGATGTCGGTCGCCGCGGTAACCGCCTGCCCGAGGCGGTTGATCGCCGTCATCTGCTCCACCCGCTTTTCGAGGTCGGCGCGATTGAGCGCGAAACGGCGAATCAGCGGTGTCAGCATCAGCAGCACGAACAGAAACAGCAGCACTTCCGTGAGCGGCTGATTGACGTAAATGATCGCCGCAAGCACCGCGAGCGGCGCGACGGCGATTTCGACCAGATCGCTGAACCACTCGAACGCGCGCCAGTAAGACAGCCCGTTGAGAAGCGCAATGACACCCATCAGGATCTGGTTCGCCAACTGCATGGCGATGATCGTCGGAATCAGCGCCACGATGGTGCGCCAGTCGAGCTGGCGAATCGGCACGGGTCCGTCGAGGCTGTAGTACACCGCGCCGCCGATCAGGATTACGAAGGTGAACATCGCCGCATTGTGCAGCGCGCGCATCACGGCGCGTTCCAGCGAAAATGTCTTGCGGCGGTCGAGGAAAGGCCAGATCAGATACGCGGTTGCACAAATAACCGCGGCCGCGAGCGGCCCGAAGATCAGCAGCGTGGAAATCTGCGCAACCCGGTCCAGCGAAGTCTGTCCGACCTGGTGCGACGGGAAACTCATCGCCAGGACGAACAGCGTGAACAGCACGAAGCCGACGAACAATCCGGCCGGCGGAAGCACGAGGCCGCGGGTTGCGATGAAATAGGAAAGCGTTCCGCAAGCGGCCGCGGCCAGCGCGGCGGCATACAGCAGTTGCCTGCGGAGCGATTGTGACTGGTCCAAAGATACACCCCAAGGGGCAACCCCCGGTTGAACGTTACACCCCCCCAGGGACCGCCGCAAGCAAACGTGGGCTGAAATGAACGTTTTTTCCAGTAATCTGCCGACGAACGGCGCCGGACGGGCTACTAGCGGCCGTCAACGACTCCGCACGCGGGCCGAATCAATTCGAGCTACAATCATCGGCAGGCTGTTGAAAGCGGCGCCAGCGGTGGCACACGAATGCGCGCACCGAATCGGCGTGCAATGCCCGGTCCGCATAAGCGCGGCGGGCGAGCGGCAAGCCACGACCGGTTGCGCGCACGGAGGGCAACAGCCGGCCGTGCAGCCGCACAAGCGCATCCGACTCGCGGCTTAAACGGCAGGAAAACGGTTTCTCAACAACCGGAGTCTAACGGGCGCGTCACGGACAGACGCCGCCGGGAGTCATCACCATGCAAACCTTCTTGCGCGTCGTTGCGCTGCTCATTGTGGCTTTGATTGCAGCCTGTGCGACGCCGATACAATCGGAGCACCTCAGGGGTGCGGATTTCACCGGGTATCACAAGTTTTACTGGCGTGCGCCGCCGCCCAACCGGCCGGTACGCAACCCGATCACTGACAGTACGATTGTCGACCTGTGCGTTCAGCAGGCAGTCGTACAAACGCTGACGAATCGCGGTTTTCAACAAGTAAGCGATCCGGCGCAGGCCGACTTCGTCGTGACGTACCTGACCTCGACGCAGCAGCAAATCCGCAGTAGCGGCGGCGTCCGCGTCGGTGTCGGTTTCGGCTATCCGTTTTACAACCCGTTTTTCGGCTCCGCGTTCTATCCGGCGTTTCCTTACGATGTGCGCTCTTATCAGCAGGCGAACCTGATTATCGACATCATCGATGCACACACGCATCAACTCGTGTGGCGCGGCTGGACCAGCAGCGAGTTGACCCGTGCCAATTATTCATCTCCGGCAGTTGACGAGGCCGTGAAGCGCATCCTCGCCGAGTTCCCGCCGGCCCGATGACACCGGCATCCGGGCGCCAGTGCACACGTGTCGTGCTGCACTGCGACATGGACGCGTTTTATGCCTCGATTGAGGCGCGCGACAATCCTGAACTCGCGGGCAAGCCGCTCGTCGTCGGCGCCGATCATCCGCGCGGTGTCGTCATGGCGGCGAATTACGCGGTGCGCGAGTTCGGCGTACGTTCGGCGATGCCGATCGTCACCGCCAAACGGCGCTGCCCGCAGGCGGTCATTGTCACGCCGCGCATGGAGCGGTATCGGGCGGTTTCGGCGGAGTTGTTCGCGATCTTTCGCGAATTCACGGACGCTGTCGAAAGCATCGCGCTCGACGAAGCCTACCTGGAATTCGATGCCGGCCCCGAGCCGGAAGCGCTCGGTGCAGCCATCAAGTCTGCGGTGCGCAACCGCCTCAACCTGACGGTGTCGATCGGTATCGGGCCCAACAAACTGCTCGCCAAGATCGCCTCCAAGCTTGGCAAACCCGACGGTCTCCACCGCATCGATGCCGCCGAGGCCGAGGCCGTACTCGCGCCGATGCCGGCCGGTGCGATCTGGGGCATCGGCCCGCGCACCGCCGCACGCCTTGCGCGCCACGGCATCCGCACCGCCGGCGACCTGGCGCAGGCGCCGGCGGCGCAACTGAAATCGTTGCTCGGCCGCCAGGGCGAACATTACCGTCAGCTCGCGCGCGGCATTGACGAGCGGCGGGTCGCGTC
>DASSOO010000327.1:0-11306 GCA_035700455.1 Gammaproteobacteria bacterium | reverse complement strand
CCAACGGTGGTCGCAAGACGAACGGCCGCATGAAGGCCGTCCGTGGCGATAAGCAGAGAGGCCATTCGCGCCGACATGCCGGTTTCAATGATCGGTGGGACGCCATGCCGCGCGAGGAACAGCGCGGTGTGCGCGCGTTTCGCAATACCGACCTATTCTATGCAAGCTTGGAAGCGCCAAACGGCGCAATCGGCAGCACCAATGAACTGCTGGCGCTAGACGTCAGCACGAAGCCCTTCCGGGGCGCACACTTCGCGACCTTTCCGCCGGATTTGATCGAGCCGCTGATTAGGGCCGGCTGTCCTGAGGGCGGCACGGTGCTGGATCCGTTCGGTGGTGCCGGCACAACTGGCTTGGTTGCGGATCGGCTGGACCGCAACGCGATATTGATTGATCTGAATGCAGGCTATGCCGAAATGGGGCGCGAGCGCATCCGCAGCGACTCGCCGCTGTTTGCCGAGGTGGATTCATGAGGCTACTGCACGGCGAATGCTTGGAACTATTGCCGACGCTGACTGATAACAGCATCGATGCCGTCGTCTGCGACCCGCCCTATGGACTCGGCAAGCCGCCGGACATGAGCAAGGTATTGCGCGCCTGGCTGGATGGCGAGGCCCATAAGGCAGATGGGGGAGGCTTCATGGGTCAGGCGTGGGATAGTTTCGTTCCCGGTCCGGAAGTCTGGCGCGAATGCTTGCGCGTGTTGAAGCCCGGTGGACATCTGCTGGCGTTCTTCGGTTCCCGCACCTACGACTTGGGCACGCTGGCGATTCGGCTGGCAGGATTTGAAATCCGCGACCAGATCATGTGGCTGTACGGATCCGGCTTCCCCAAGTCGCTGAACGTCGGCAAAGCGATTGACGCGAAGTTGTCGCAAGGCGGTTCGCGGCCTGAAGACATTCGCCGCGCTGCGATGGGCGAGGATTACGCGCCGTCGGGCCGCGGTCGGGCCAACTACGGCAACGGCGGCGGTTCCAAGATGAACGGCGCGGTCGGCGAAGTCAGCGCGGAGGCAGCGCGGCAGTGGGCGGGCTACGGCACCGCGCTCAAGCCGGCCCATGAGCCGATCGCCGTCGCGCGCAAGCCGCTGGCGGGGAATGTGGCTGAAAACGTGCTGGCGCACGGTGTCGGTGGATTGAATATCGACGGGTGCCGGATTCCGATTGATGAGCAGTTGCCAGGATACAAAACGCATGGGAACGGGCAAGTCGGCAGCGGCGGTGTATACGAAGGCGGGTATCGGAATGAGCCGAACGTCATCGATACGCCCCATCATGACAGCGCCCGGCACAATGCGCTTGGCCGCTGGCCCGCCAACGTCTGCCACGATGGCAGCGACGAAGTGCTGGCCGCGTTCCCTGACGCCAAAGGCCAGCAGGGCGCATTGACCGGGCAGGAATCCAGCAGCAAGACCAGCGCCTGCTATGGCGATTTCAAGGAGCGCCGCGTATTCCCGATGCGCGGCGATGCCGGCTCGGCGGCGCGCTTCTTCTACTGCGGGAAAGCGACCAAGGCGGAGCGCGACGCAGGCCTAGCGGGCGCGCCCAAACGCCCGCTCGCCTACAGCAATCAGGCCCGCGCCGAAGCCGCGCGCGGCAATGCCGTAGAGGCCAAAGAGGGCGAGTTTAATGTCGCCCGGCTGCGCGCCAACAATCACCCGACCGTCAAACCCGTGGCGCTTATGCGCTGGCTGGTACGGCTGGTGACGCCGCCCGGCGGGACCGTTCTGGACCCGTATCTGGGCTCGGGCTCGACCGGTATCGCCAGCGCGCTGGAAGGGTTCGAGTTTATCGGCATAGAGCGCGAAGCCGAGTACATCGACATTGCGCGCGCCCGCATCGCGCACTTTTCCATGACGCCGCCAGACGGTGAAGAACCGGCCGCCGCTGCTGCGCCGCGCGCATCGCTCGAGCAGGTGGATTTGTTTTGAGCGGAATGGTAAGTAATGCTTACGTTTCACGTGGAACTGTGCCATACTGTAAGAAATACTTACGAACAATGAAATGGAAGAACCAGATGAGCATACCTGAAGCCTACAAACAGCGCGGTTACTGGCTGGTGGTCGCAGCGACCGCGTTCCTGGTGCTTCTGTCGCTCTGCGCCGCCAGCCCCGAATACCCGATCTGGGTGTGGCTGCTCCTGCCGTTATGGCTGCTGCTCGCCGCCATTCTGTGCGTCGTCGCGCTGGCGGTGAGCGCCTTGTTCGGCTTTGGCGCCGTCCTCGTATGGTTCCGCTTCAGACACTTTTTCATCCCCCGCAACCCTGATCGGAGATTTTCATGAAATTACAGTTTCAGTCCGGCGCTGAACTGAACGATGCGCTCAAGACGCTGGCCGCGATTACCAAACCGGGCACCATGCCGATGAGCGAAAACATGCTCATCGAAAGCGCCGGCGCCCAGATCATCGGCACGGCGAACGACCTAGTGAGTCAGGTCCGCCTCGCGCTGCCGCTGGAGGCCGACGAAGACGGCGCGTTCACGGTCAACGCCAAGCGTCTGGCCGGGGTCGCGCAGTCGCTGTCGGCGGGCCGGGCCGGGACATTGACCGTCGAAGAGGACAAGGTGGTTCTCAAATCCGGCCGGACACGCTGCGCGATGCAGACGCTGCCGGCGGACGAATACCCATTGATGGACGTTGGCGGCACGACTCACGCGGTGACGCTGCCCGCCGCGTCGCTCTACACCTGCATGGATCGCACGCATGCGGCCATGGGCGTCAAAGACGTGCGCTACTACCTGAATGGCCTGTTCACCAAAATCGAAGACGGGCGCCTGCTGACGGTCGCGACAGACGGCTCCCGGATGGCTCGCTACTCGGTCGAGGTCGACTCCGACGCGGCGTTCGAAGGCATCCTGCCGCGCGACGCGATCAAGGAAATCATGAAGCTCTGCAAAGCGGGCGGCGACGTGACGGTTACGGCCACGACGAGACACTACTGCTTTGGCTTCGATGGCGGCATGACGTTCACCACCAAGCTGATTGACGGCCGATTCCCCGATTACCAGCGCGTGATTCCGCCGCGGCGGGAAAGCTGCACCATCCAGGTGGCGGAATTCGTGCAGGCGCTGAACCGCTTGGTCCTCATGTCGCCGAAAAACAGCATCGTCATAGACAAGAAGGGAGACGAAATCTCGCTGTCCACCGTCACCGGTGACCTGCCGAGCCACGGCAGCGACGCAGTGAACTGTGAGGGCGGCGGCGACCTGCATGCGGGTTTCAACGCGCCGTACATGCTGGACGCGCTGGCGCCGGTCCGGGCTGACTCGATCTTGTTCGACTACAGCGGCAGCGATGCGGCCATCGCGATCTACGACCCGGACGACGAGCAGTATCTGGGCATTGTTATGCCTATACGGCTATAGCAGCCGGGAGCGGCCATGCGCGGATGGGAATTTACCAACCACGTCTGCGCGCAGTGTTTCGGCCGTGTGCTGCGCTCGCGCGACAAGTATGGCCTGACGCACCAGTGCGCAGACTGCGGCCATACGACGACGGGACCGGTCGAGGCCGTCTGCTCCTGCGGCGCCACGCTCCAGGACGGCGGCCATGCCGGCATGCACTGCGAGAAGAACCGCAAGCATAAGCCCGGCGAGGATCCGGCGGTGTTCGCGATCTACGACGGCAAGCCGCTGAAGGCCGGGGTTGACACGAAAGAATCGAAAGACGGCTCGCGCATCACCGCGCGGGACAAATCGCAGCTCGCGCTGCTGTAGGAGAGGGTATGGATTGGGTTTCTTACACGCTTGGATTTCTGGTCGGGCTTTTCGGCGGTTGGCTGATTTTTGCGAACCGCCCGAAGATCAGGCTGAAAATCGAAAGCACCACTATCGTCCACCGCGAGGATGATGCATGAACCGCGTCTTCGTGGACATGGACGGCGTGATTGTCGATTTCGAGTGCTTCGCCGCCGGCCGGCCGGGCGACCTGGTCAAAAAGCTGCCGGGCGCGTACCTGCAAATGCAGCCGATTCCGGGCGCGATAGAAGCCGTGCGCAGCTTGATCGGCATGGGCTACGAAGTCTGGATCGCCACCAAGCCGCCGACCGGCGTGCCGTTCGCCTACGCCGACAAAGCGGCTTGGATACTCGAGCATCTGCCGGAGCTCAAGCGCCGCATCATCATGACGCACGACAAGGGCCTGCTGGGCGACGCCGGCGACTATCTCATCGACGATCGGCCGCACAAGGCCAACTGCGAGGATTTCAGCGGAACCCTGATCCGGTTCATAAACCGCCTGACGTGGGATGACGTGCTGACGATCATGCAGCCGGGCCCGAATCGACGCAAGAGCGTCGGCGCGTCCAGATGGGCGTCCGAATAAGTGAATACACCAGAGAGGGGCTAGGCCCCCACAAGCGACAGCCCGGCGATACGGCTGAACCCGGGAGGCAGACAGGCGGCAGCGGGGCCGGAGAAACACCCGCTGCCGATACAAGAATGGAGGAACCATGAACCAATGCACTGAAGAACAGTTTCTGAAAGACGTGGCGGACCACGAAATGCAGGTCATTCAGGATGATGGCCTGTACCGTCACGTACGGTTTCGCGAGGGCGACAGCCCCATCATGGGCTTCGATCTGATCACCTGGCCAGGTCATCTCTGCTACACCGGCGACATGGGTACCTACGTCTTCTCGCGCATCCCCGATATGTTCCAATTTTTCCGCGCGCCGGAAGGGCGGAGCGGCCTGTACGTCAATCACGGCTACTGGTCCGAAAAGCTGGATGCCGCGGACAAGAGTGACGGCTTTCGCGAATACAGCCCGGATAAGGCCAAGGAGGTGATTCTCCAATGGCTTGATGATGGCAAGGCGACTGCTTCCGAGCGCCGGGAGGTAGAGCAGGATGTGCTAAGTCGGATCCATGACGGCGAGCGTGCGTTCCGCGCTGCCGTTGACGAGTTTAATCACGGCGAAATCCTGTTCCACGACTTCTGGGAGTGCAACCTGCAGGAGTATACCTACCGGTTCCAATGGTGCTGTTTCGCGCTCGTATGGGGCATCCGGCAATACGATGATGCCAGCAAGGTCGACGTCAAGGATGTGGCCCATGCTTAAACGGCTGTTGAATCGGGTGCGGTTCCGGCGCGGCGATCCGAACGGAAAGCCGAAACGGATCCAGCGCAGCCGGAAGAAGGGCTGGCGGATGCCGCCGAACACGGTCTACGTGGGCCGGCCGACAAAATGGGGCAACCCATTCACCGTGAACAAATATGGCCGCGAAGCAGCGCTGGAAAGGTTTCACCTCCATCTGTGCAACCCGAACAGCGCGCTCGGCTTTGATCTGGGCGAAATTAAAGAGCTGCGCGGCAAGAACCTGGCCTGCTGGTGCCCGCTGGATGCGCCGTGCCATGCCGACGTGCTGCTCGAGCTGGCTAATCGTACGAGATAGGGGATTTAATGATGGAAGAGTTCTTCACCTTGTTTGGCGTCATCGCTGCGCTGCTGTTGTCGCTGGCGCTCTTTTTCGGCGCTTCTTCGCTGCTGCTCAATATAATCAAATGGAATAATTACCGCGGGTTGCGTACCCAAATTGCAGACACGCACCGGTCGATCGGAGAGGAATTCGGGGAGAAGGACTATATAGCCGCTTGCGACGTCCAGATAATCCTCAAGAAACTGTACCACCGCGAGTGGCCGGTCATTGGCGTCATAAGGGAGCGGAGAGAGCATGAGCTTGATGTGATCATGCAAAAGATTGGGCCTGGAATCTGCTTTCAGGCGCGCGTCGTGTCATGGCTTCTAAAATGCTTCGGGAGCGAGATTTCCAAGGACCGAACGGAGCGTAGTTACCGCTTTCTCGAAGAGGCGCTGGAACTGGTGCAGGCCTGCGGCTGCAGCCGCAAAGAAGCGCTCCAGTTGGTGGACTATACATTCAGCCGGCCGCTGGGTGAGAAGAAGCAGGAAGTCGGCGGCGTCATGGTTACGCTGGCCGCACTCTGCGCCGCGCAGGGAATCGACATGATGCAGTCCGGCGAAGTGGAACTAAAGCGCGTCTGGACGAAAATTCCGCAGATTCGCGCCAAGCAACAGGCGAAGCCGATGAAGTCGCCGCTGCCGGGGTCGCTGGCGCCAAAATGAACCGGCGCATATACAAGAAGTTCTGCAAAAGAGGCGCGGCACTGCTGGCCATTCACTGCCCGCGTTTAAAGGTAGAGGCTACAGACGGCAATTGCCTGTACGCGCCGCGCAACATGCAGCCCGAAATGATCTGTGGCCGGCTCCGCCGTGTGCATGTATTCGAACCGCTGCCGGGAACGCCGGTTGTCTGGGAGTGTTCGGGCGCTGAATGCCCGGAATGGGATTGCGACGGCGCCTGGGACTACTGGCTGAAATGGTCCTATTGGAACTTACCGAATGAGCGGCGCGATCGAATGTTGGCTGAACAGGGTGGGATGAACTATGACGCCTTCCGCGCGCTGATGAAAGATATAGACGAAGAGCTTGGGGAGGCGGCATGAAGGCGCTCACGATCTGCCAGCCGTACCCGCACCTGATCGCGCTCGGCGAAAAGCGCGTCGAGAACCGCACCTGGTACACGCGCCACCGCGGCGAACTGGCGATTCACGCCGGGAAAAGCAGGTCGTGGCTTGCCGACGACATCGCGGACAAATATCAGGAAATGGTGTTCGGCGCCGTCATCGCGATCGCGCAGCTGGTGGATTGCGTGGAATACGGGCCGAAGGCCTTCGCCAGGTATCCGTGGCTGGAATCTCATGTCCACGCCGGCGGGCCGTTCTGCTGGATCCTAGACGACGTGCAGCCGATCGTGCCGGTGTACTGCAACGGCCATCAAGGATTGTGGAATTTTGACCCGCCGGCTTCTGCATTGAAAGGATAGCGCCATGACGTTCTGGGATTTCTGGGATGCGCACCCGTTCCTGTGTTGGTGCGCGTTATGGCTGCTCTGGGGCCTGGTCGTGCTCGGAGAACTGGCTTTCAACATGCTGGCTCGCGCGCTGCGGACGATCCAGATATGCGCGCGCGGGTATCCGCCTGAAGAGGTTTTTGACGATGAAGCGTGACGCTCAGGATCCGGTGAAGCTTTGCGTGGACTGCCGGCACTTCAACGCCGCGGTCAGGTTGAGCGCACTGTTCGGCATCGGAGATTGATATGAGTTGCAAAACGGTAACGGTTCCGCGGTGGAAACTGCAACGCGCCGCGGATTTGCTCGGAAACGACGGCGATGAATACGGAGTGGGCGCGGACATAGAGAGCGTGTTGGCAGCGGCCGACCGCGTGAATTGGCGGACCTGCGTTACGCATGGCGATGAAAACCCGCATGTGTGGGGCTGCCCGGAGTGCTTGCGCGAACTGCGCGAGGAAAACCGGCGGCTGCGGGCGGCAATGGAGAAACACTGCGCCACCCTCGTGATGCTACCGGAACAGGACGATAGGGTTGATAGGGAGCGAGTAGTCAAAGAAACCCTGCGTTTTAAGGACGAATTTCTGACGCCGAACGCCTGAATTCAGGTGCAGCCCGTAAGGGCTGTCACCTGGAATGACCTGTTCGGCTGAAAATAGGAGAAATTGACAATGAGCGAATTCGAGAAATGGAAGCGGCGCGCGGAGCGCAACGGCTGGCATATACCGCGCAGTGACGTGTTCGGAGAAGCGCGATGCATTGCCTATTGGCGCGCCTGCGCTGATTACGCGCGCAACCCGGAGAGCGGACGGCCAGTTCGCCCGGCCCGCCCAGCATGAAGCCGCTGGTATCGGATACCGAGTGCGCGCAAGGAAAGTGCGTGATGACGACGACCGGCTGCTGGGGGCGATGCGCGCTGATTCTGCGGCCAGAAACGGCCGGCACTTTCGTGCCGCAAGAGGACCTGGAAGCGCTGAGCGCGGAGAACGAACGACTCCGATCCGTCATGCGGCGCGTGGCCGGACAAACAAGCGACGCTTGGGCGCACGAAAGATTGCTTGAGAATCTTCATCCAGAGCCGCCGAACGCCCAAGCTCACCTGACGCCGGAGCGAGCGAAGCTCGCGGAGGGAACTTTACCGGCGCAGCCGGTAAAGCGGTCAGGTGCAGCGTCACGTTAGCCGTAATGATACGAGGGAATGGAAATGAGCGAATGTAGAAGATGCACAACATGCGAAGGATTGGCACACCATTGGATGGAGAATGATGAATTCGGGATCGACGAAAGTGAGCATGGCGATGCCCCATATCTCTGCGCCCATTGCCCCGCTCTTGGCGACGATTGCCGATGCCAAGGCTCAGACCCTTACTGTTCGGTTTGCGACGGCGAAGGAATTCTTTCATTGACGGCTAACGCCAATTAGACCTCCTAATTGACGCATAACACCGGCCAATCGAGCTACAGGCCAGCAACGGCGGGCATCCTCAAATGCAAAACCGGCATTCGCGACGTGAAAACGGCCTGCGAATGCCGGATAACACATTCAGGAGCCTGATTTCAGTAGCGCCAGAATAACAAGTTATATAAAATCAACAGGGTACGCGGCGCTATTACGAATGACAGAGTGGGATTGTCATGGAACAGGAAAATGATCAAGAGCGCGTAGAGCGGCAGCCCGAGACGGTCATCACGCTAGAAAACCAGTACGGCCGCTATCAGGTGGCCGTCAAGCGGGTGGACCTGTCGCTGACGGACACGATGAATGATCTGGTCATTCCGCTGTTGATGGCGTCAGGTTATTCCTCAGAGACCATTGAGAACCTGCTGGCTCGCTAATCCGCCAGCAGGCCGGCATCACGCCACGCTTCATCCCGCAGGCGATCAATCTTCAACGCCACCATAGGTGGCACCACGACGGTCTTGACCGTCCAGCCGGCCGGCACGCGGGCCAGTAGTCGCACTTCGCGCCGGATCCGTCGCACCTTTTCCTCGACCGTGGTGGCATGGACGTTGAATTCCCGCGCGATGGCGGCGTAATTGGTCATGCCGTCGACCAGATAGCGCCGGGCCATGGCCAGCGAGCGCGACCGCATCCGGGTACGGGCGGCCGCGCGGTCGAAGTCAGCGGGTGTCATTATGGCGTTCCGATGATAAATATCATGCCCGGCTCGGCTCCGTTCTGAATTGCCCATGCCTGCGCCTGCTGCTGGGAAGGGTGGGAGTCGCTGCAAGACAGCTCATGGATGCCGGTAGCGTCATGGACGAATAGCTGCGCGTACCAGCCACCATCGTCCTCGCTGTAGCAGATGTCGGCGCCCTTACGGGGCGTGCTGTCAGTTTTGATCTTGTGGCTCATTCGACGCTCCTTACGCCTGTACCCGGGATTTCGGAATGCGGCCGACTCCGAACCGGGCATTGAACCCGCTGTTTTCGCGCAGCATGGCCGCATACTCGCGCCGGAACTGCGCCCGCTTGCCTTGGCGGGTGGCGTGGCTCAGGTGTATACGAACCTCCCGGCCCAGCCGGATACGGATCATGAGGCGCCGCGCGATCCCGGCGGCGGCCACTTCGGCAATCAGCCGCTCCTTGCCCTCGGTGGTGTTCAGGTCGTAGCGCAGGGCGTGTGCGTCGGTGTAGAACCGCTTAGCCTTGGCATGGTCCCACGCCCGGTCCCAGAGGCCGCTATCCATGGCGTCCTGCCAGTTGATACCCATCTGCTGCAGGGCGGCATCCATGCTCACGTTCGCGTCGCAGTAGTCGTGAGAGCAGCAGACGGACGGATCACGCTCCATGGCGTTGCCGGCAATCACCCGGCCCATCTTGTAGGGGCCAAGCTCTGTAAAGAGTTGGCGCGCAAAGGCTTGGGCGACGGCGTCAATCAGGGTTTCTTCGATCATGGCGTTATCTCGGTTAGGGCTTGAAGGGATTTAGCGGGTAGTCCCGGCGTTTCGGTCGGTAGTGGCGCGGCCCCATGGGTTGGTCTTCCGCGTCGTCGGCGATCCGGCACAGTTGAGCGGCCAGCGCGCGCAGTTGGGGCGGCCGGAGTTCGGCGCCATCGCCGGGCAGTCCATTGACTGTTGCCAGCGGCTGGTGGTCGAACGTCTGGCAGAGGGTTACGTTCAGTACATAGGACAGGGACATGGGAATCTCCTTACAGGCCATAACTCTGAGCCAACGCTTCGGCGTTCTCGGTGCCGCCTTCCTCGATGCAGGCGGCGGCGATGTCGGCTTCCCGTTTCAGAGTCTCGCGGTCCAGATGGTTCAGCGTGCCGTACTGGAGCCGGACAAAGGCTTCGATGTGGCGCGGATCGTGGTTCGGCTGGCAATCTTTGAAAATGTTGGCGTAGATCGACATGGCTTAGTACCCCATAACTTCGTTGTAAGCCTCGCAGCCGCCGAGCATGCCGGCCTGCATGGCGGATTCGCGGGCATCCGCGCGGCAGTCGGCGAGGTATTCGGCCCGGTAGGAGCGGCCGGCGCGTTCCGCTTCTTCCGGGGTATCGAAGCAGTCGTCGATGATGTCCGGCTTCCCGTTGGCCCCTTGAACGACCGCCCAATAGCCGTGTTCGGGCGCTTCGGCGGGTATCACTTCGATGAATTCGTATTTTTTCATGCACGTACTCCCAGGTATTTGCGGGCGGCCGCCGATTCGATGCGGCTGTACAGGGTGGGCTCGCCGCCGACGTCGAGCGCGATATAGCCGTCGCGGGCATAACGGCGCTTAGCCCAGCGGGCGAGGCGGAGGTAGGCGTTGATGTTTCGGATGCTGGTCATTGCTTGTTTCCCTTACGTTCAATGTAAGTATAACTTACATTTCAGGAAATGCAAGGGTGAAAATATAGGGGGTTTCAATACTGTAATACGGTCTCATCTGTCGTGACGTGAGACTGAGACTTGAGACAGGAAATTTTGAGACTCCCGAGCATCCCCGGAAATGGCGGTATCAAAAGCAGACAAAGAGCAGTGCCAGGCAGAGATGGCGCGGCTTCTGGAGCGTTACGGCACCAACTACGACTGGACGGAGCTGCGCGCGAAATACCCGTCAGTCTCAAAACCGACCTTCTACCGCTGGCTCAAAAAGCTGCACGATTCCGGCGTCCCGGCGCAGAACGCGCTGCGCAAGGCGCGCAAGCAGGTGCGACGGGCGGAGAAGCGGGCGGAGAAGCGTACGGGATCCAAAGAGCCGGCGAAGGAAAAGATGGCGCGGCAACTGCACGATCAGTTGCCGGTCGCGCCGTCGGTGGACGATTTGTGCCGGGTGTCCATGCCGGAACTGATCGGCTGCATCAAGGAATGTATTGACGACGCCCAACGGCTGAAACGCCATGCCCAAGCAACCGATGGCGACAAAATCCGCAACGCCAAGCTGTATTTGAACGCCAGCGAGCAGCTGCGCAAGTGCGTCGAGACCGCCACGCGGCTATCGGAAACGATGTACG
>DASSOO010000326.1:0-7617 GCA_035700455.1 Gammaproteobacteria bacterium | reverse complement strand
TATACTGATTCCTTCGGACCACCGGACGCGCGACGCGGCCGCCAGGAGAGCATCGCCATGACCCTCACCGTCGATTTCGAACTCAGTGATCAGGATCTCCAGCATTTCCGCGATGCGATAAACCGCGCGCAGCAGACAGCGAAGGAGACCGGCGCCGATAAGGTTGTCGGCGCCGCGCGCGAACTCCTGGCGAAGGTACGTGAGCGTGCGGCGCCGGTCTTTGTCCGCGACAGATTCGATAAGCTTGAATCGCTGATTTCGATGATCGAGGACGAGGAATGGGCGATGCAGGAGCCGGACCGCGATCGTGTACTGAGCGCGCTGGCGTATTTCAGCGACCCACAGGACATGATTCCTGACACCATTCCCGGCCTCGGCTTTATCGACGACGCGATTATGGTCGAGCTGGTCGTTCGCGAACTGCAGCCCGAAATTGAAGCCTACGTGGAATTTTGCCGCTTCCGCGAACGCGGCGGGCAGGCCGGGGCGACGCGTGAAGAATGGCTCAAAACCAAGCGCATCGAACTACAGTCGCGGATGCGTCAGCGCCGCCGCGAGCGCTCTCGCGCGCCGCGCAGCGGCGGTGATGGCAATTTCTCGCTCTGGACTATTTAAGGTTACGCACGCGGCAGGCGCAGCGTCGCTTCGAGGCCGCCGCCCACGCGATTGCTCAAGGTCAGTGTGCCGCCGTGAGCCTGCGCAATGCTTTGCGCGATCGCCAGGCCCAGCCCGGTGCTGCCGGTCTCCGGGTTGCGCGAGTCATCCACCCGATAAAACGGTTCCATCACCCGTTCGAGTTGTTCCGCAGGAATCCCGGGGCCGCGGTCGCGCACGCGAAATATCAGCGCAGCAGGATCGTCTTCAACGACGATTTCCGCGGAGCCGCCGTAGCGCACCGCATTATCGATAAGGTTGATGAGGCAGCGGCGCAGCGCCTGCGGTTGCGCGGTGTAACTCTTGAGCGCCCGGCCGGCAAGGCTCACGGTGCCGCCGCTGTCGTGCACGTCAGCTTCAATACTGCGCAACAGCGCGTTGATGTCGAGGGGACGTGCCGCTTCGCCGCCGTCGGCGTCGCGCAGAAACGCAAGCGTCTGTAACACCATCGATTCCATTTCGGCGACGTCGCGGCCAATCTTGGCACGCAGTTCGTCATCTTCGAGCAGCTCGGCCCGCAGTCTCAGTCGCGTGATCGGCGTCTTCAGGTCGTGCGAAATCGCGGTGAACAATTGCACGCGGCTGTCGATATAGCGCGCCAGCCGTGCCTGCATGGTATTGAAAGCACGCGCCGCACGGCGCACTTCGCGGGGACCGGTTTCCGGCAGCGGCGGGCGATGGATGTCCTGACCGAGCTTCAATGCCGCGGCTGCAAGTTGCGACAACGGCCGCGTGATCCAGCTCACCGCGAGCAGCGCGAGCAGCAGCACTGCGCAAAACAGCACCACGAGCTGCAGCAGCAAACCGTGCGACCAGTGACCGCCAAATTGAATCGGCTCCTGAACGATGCGCAGCCAATGCCCGTCCTGCAGTTGCGCGTCGATCTCAACGCCGGCAATCTGCTGCACACCCATCAGCCATTGCAGTGGCGAACGGTTGTGCGGCCGCAAGTGTGCATCGAGCGATCTCACGATCATCGGCCGGTTGCCTTTGAGCAATTGTTGCAAGCCCGCCTGCAATTCCCGCACCGAAGCAGGCTGGGCGTCCGCGGGTGCAGCGGCCGGGGCCGATGCCAACGGTTCGATCCGCCAACGGCGGCTCGACAGGATCGCGGCGACGCGCGGCCGTTGCGCTGGCGACAGTGTGTCCATGATATGAATCGCGTCGGCCGATCGCTGCGCCCAGCGCAGGCTGCTGACGCGGTCCACGACGCGCGCGCGTTCGTGCAGGTTGAACGCGGCACTCAACGCCTGCGCGAGGACGAGGCCGACGACCAGCACCAGCACGAGGCGTCCGAACAGTGATTGCGGCAGGAATTTCACGCCCGCTCCACCGGCGCTGCCAAGATGTACCCTTCGTTGCGCACGGTCTTGAGGATTTGCGGGTTGCGCGCATCCTCGCCAAGCGCCGTACGCAGCCGGCTGATCTGGACGTCGATGCTGCGGTCGAACGGCGCCGCCTCGCGGCCGCGCGTCAGGTCCATTAACTGGTCGCGATTGAGAATGCGGTTAGGGTGCTCGAGAAAAACGCGCAGCAACCGGTATTCGCCGCCGCTCAACGGCACCACGACGCCGTCCGGCGACAGCAGTTCGCGCGCGACGGTATCGAGTGTCCAGCCGGCGAAGCGCAGCATGCCCGCCGGCACGTCGCCGCGCGGCTGTGGCGGCAGGCTGCGCGCGCGTCGCAACACGCCGTTGATGCGCGCAAGCAGTTCACGTGGATTGAACGGCTTCGGCAGATAATCGTCGGCGCCCATTTCAAGGCCGAGGATGCGGTCGACGTCTTCGCCGCGCGCGGTCAGCATAATGATCGGCACGTCGTCCGAGCGGCTGCGCAGGTCGCGGCACAGCGCGAGGCCGTCTTCTCCCGGCAGCATCAGGTCGAGCACGATGAGGTCGGGCGCCGCCGTTTCCAGTGCCGTGCGCATCTCGCGTCCGTTCGCCGCCACGCTTACGCGAAAGCCGTTCTTGCGCAGATAGGTCCCGAGCAGGCTGCGGATTTCAGCGTCGTCGTCGACGACGAGAATGTGATCGGTTTCGCCCATCGGCGCCTTTATACACCCAAACCGCGGCGCTTGCGGCCTGCTTTGTAACGGCATGTAACAGCGCGGCGGCCGGTTACAGCCGCTCACAAAATTCCCCGATCCCGACACATGCCGGTTACATGGCGGCGGTCTACTGGCCTCGTCCGGAGTATCCGGTCTTTGGATTAAGCAGAGGTGACAGCATGAAACGTATCCCTCAAATAATGCTTGCGACTGCACTCGGCAGCGGCCTGGCGATCGGCGTTCCGCAGGCTTTCGCCGCCGGCCAGGCCGGCGCGGCGCCGCAGCACATGCGCGCACACTCGCACGGGCAGATGCTCGAGCGGCTGAAAGCGCAACTGCAAATCACTCAGGCGCAGGAGCCGGCATGGAACAACTTCGTGCAGGCGATGGAAAAAACGATGCCGAAGCGCGGCGAGCACAAGGCGATGCGCCAGCGCGGCAGTGCCTTGCAGCCGGCGCCCGAAGTGCTCGAGGGACGAGCGCAGCGCCTGGCGCAGTTCGCGCGCGACGCGGAAGCGCGCGCACAGGCGATGAAGTCGCTGTACGCGGCGCTGACGCCGACGCAGCGGGCGATCGTCGACAAGCACGTCGCGGACATGGGGCATCGCTTCCATACCCGCCACGCCCACCACGAGTAAGGCCGGAACCGGCCGGCCGGATGATGAATCCGGCCGGCCGCGACGGCATGAGTGGAAGCCATGCATGCGATCACCGATATTGAACACACTGCGCCGCGTACGACGTGGGCCAGGCGCTTGTTGCGCCGGCGCTGGTGGTTGCTTGCCATCGTCGTGACCGCGGCTATCGGCGCTGCGACCTATCTGCATTTCGCGGCCGCCGGGGCACCGCGTTTTGCCACTGTCACCGTCATGCGCTGCACGGTTGAGAAAACCGTCACCGCGCTCGGTTCCGTCAAGCCGAAGAACTCGGTCGAGGTCGGCACGCAGGTGTCCGGCCAGTTAAAGCAGTTGCTGGTCAAGATCGGCGACCGCGTCACGCAGGGTCAGTTGCTGGCGGAAATCGACCCGACCGTTTACGAGACGCAGATCACCACCGACAAGGCGGATCTTGCCAACCTGCGCGCGCAACTCAGTATGCAGCAGGCGAACCTGGCACTCGCGCAACAGCAGCTCGCGCGCACCCAGACGCTTTACAAGCAGCACGCGGTCAGCCGCGACACGCTCGATACCCAGACCACGGCGGTCAAGGTTGCCAGCGCGCAAGTCGCTTCTTACAAGGCACAGATCGATTCCGCGCAGGCAAAGCTCGACGGCGACATCGCCAAGCTCGGCTACACCAAGATTTACGCGCCGATGGCCGGCACCGTCGTCTCCGAACCGGCAGTCGTTGGCCAGACACTGAACGCGAACCAGACGGCGCCGACCATCCTGTCGATCGCGGCGCTCGATACGATGACGGTGTGGGCGCAGGTCGCCGAAGCGGACGTACCCAAGGTCAGAGTCGGCATGCCGGTTTACTTCACGACGCTGGGGCAGCCGGACCATCACTGGAGCGGCACGGTGCAGCAAATTCTGCCGACGCCGGAAATCGTCAACGACGTGGTGTTGTACGACGTGCTGATCGATGTCGCCAACCCCGATCATGCCCTGATGACGAGCATGACCGCGCAGGTCTTCTTCGTGCTCGTCCGCGCCGGGAACGTAGCGACGATCCCGGTCAGTGTGCTCAAAACGCACGCCGGCGGAGCCGACGGCAGCTACCGCTTGCGCGTGCTGACGCCGGAAGGGCCGCGCACGCGCACGGTCAGGATCGGCCTCGAAAACCGCACCACCGCCCAGGTGGTATCCGGGCTCGAAGTCGGCGATCGCATTATCGTCGACGGCGGCACGGCAGCCGGCACCGCCCACCACGGCCGCTATCGCATGGGCCCGCGATTGTGAACGGACCGGTTGCAGGTACGCCGCTGCTCGAACTGGCCGAGGTCAGCAAGGCATACGCACATGGTGGCAATCCGGTGCGCGCGCTGGAGCGCGTGAGTCTCGCGGTGCACGCCGGTGAGTTCGTCGCGATCATGGGCCAGTCCGGCTCCGGCAAGTCGACGCTGATGAACATCATCGGTTGCCTCGACCGGCCCACGTCGGGCACGTACCGGGTGCGCGGCCGCGATGTTGCCGCACTGACGGCGGACGAACTGGCGGCGCTCAGGCGCGACACCTTCGGCTTCGTGTTCCAGCGCTACAACCTGCTTGCAACCGCCACCGCCGCCGAAAACGTCGAGATACCCGCGATCTATGCCGGGCGGCCGCACGCGGAGCGCGTCGCCCGTGCACGCGAGTTGCTCGTCACGCTGGGCCTCGGCGAGCGCGCACGGCATCGTCCCGCGGAACTCTCGGGCGGCCAGCAGCAGCGCGTGTCGATCGCGCGCGCCTTGATGAATGGTGCCGAAGTGATTCTCGCCGACGAGCCCACCGGCGCGCTCGACAGCCACAGCGGCGAGGAGGTGCTCGCGCTGCTGCGCCGGCTGCACGCCGAAGGCCGCACGATCTTGCTCATCACGCACGACGCCGCCGTCGCCGCACATGCGGAGCGCATCATCCAGATCAGCGACGGCCGCATGGTGAGTGATTCAGGGCGCGCGGAGCGACAGGCGGCGGCGATGCCCGGCAGCGTCAGCGAGCACCACACGCGCGGCAGCTTCGCCGCCGACCTCGGCGAGGCGGCGAAGATGGCGCTGCGCTCGCTCAACGCCAACCTGTTCCGGTCCGCGCTGACGCTGCTCGGTATCATCATCGGCGTCGCGTCGGTCGTCGCGATGCTCGCGATCGGCAACGGCAGCAAGCGCGACGTGATGCAGCGCATCGAGTCGATGGGTACCAATCTGTTGCTGGTGCGCCCGGGTGCGCCGGGGATTCGCGGTTCGGGCGACATCGTCACGCTGACGCCGGCCGATGCGACCGCGATCGAGTCGCTGCCGAACGTCGCTGCGGTTAGTCCCGAGCGCCACTCGCAGAACACGCTGCGCTACGGCAACATCGATTATGCGACGGCGGTGGAGGGTGTATGGCCCGGTTACGTGACCGCGCGCGACTGGGGCATCAGCGCCGGCGGCTTCATCACCAAAGACGACGTGGCCAGCTACGCGCCGGTGATTGTGCTCGGCCAGACCGTCGTCAAGAATCTGTTTCCCGGCGGTAGCAACCCGATCGGTCGCTACGTGCTGGTGCAGAACGTGCCGTTCGAGGTCATCGGCGTGCTCGCGCCAAAGGGCGCGACGGCATTCGGCTCCGATCAGGACGACGTCGCGATGGTGCCGTTGTCGACCGGCTTCATGCGCCTGTTCGGCCGCCAGTACCTGAATGCGATTACGGTGAAGGTCGCCAGCGCATCCGCTATCAATTCGACGCAGGCCGCGATCACCAATCTGCTGAAGGCGCGCCATCGCACCGAAGATTTCCAGATTCGCAACACCGCGGCGATTCTCGACATGGCGGAGGCGACGCAAAACACGCTGACCGTGCTGCTTGGCACGGTGGCGGCGATCTCGCTGCTGGTCGGCGGCATCGGCGTCATGAACATCATGCTCGTCAGCGTGACCGAGCGGCGCCGCGAGATCGGCATCCGCATGGCAACCGGTGCGCGCGCCGGCAACATCCTGCTGCAGTTCAACACCGAGGCGCTGGTCGTGTGCGGCATCGGCGGGCTCGCCGGCATCGTCGTCGGACTGGCGGCGGCGCTCGGCGCACACGCGCTGGGCATGCCTGCAGCGTTTTCACCGGCGCCGGCGGTGCTGGCGTTCTGTTGCGCGTTTGCGACCGGACTGTTGTTCGGTTATCTGCCGGCGCGGCAGGCGGCGCGGCTCGACCCGGTGGTGGCGTTGGCCTCTGAATAGGTCAGGAGGGTTATTGATATGAAACGCTCAATGTCCCTGTTGGCAGTGACACTGGCGGCCGTGTCGCTGGCGGGCCCTGCCTTCGCCGACCACGGCTACGGCCACCGCGGCCATCATGTCGTTCGCATACTGCCGCACGGTTACGCACGGGTTCACTACGGTCATGTCGATTACTTCTTCCACGGTGGCCATTTCTATCGGCCGGTACGCGGCGGCTACATTGTCGTCGGCGCGCCGTTCGGAGCCATTGTTGCGGCCTTGCCGATCGGACGCGTCGCGGTTCGGATCGGCGGCGTGCGCTACTTTACCTACGCCGGCGTCTACTATCGTCCGGTACCTGCCGGTTACGAGGTCGTCGCCGTGCCGACGCCGCCGCCGTTGCCGGCCGCCGAGGCGGCGCAGTCGGTTGTCGTCACCGCGCCGGTGCTCAATGTGCGCGCCGGTCCCGGGGCGAACTTTGCCGTCGTCGGCCAGCTTGGCCGCGGCGATACCCTCTCGGTGCGCGGTAACGCGCCTGGCTGGTACTACGTCGAGATGCCGAATGGGGAGTTCGGTTGGGTGATGACGCGATACGCCGCACCGTTCGTCTCGAATGCTCAGGGGTAAGCGTCTTGCCGTTCTGCGCCGGGCAGCATCATGCCCTCTGTGCAATCCGGTGCAGAGGGCGCCGGCGTTGCTGGCACAACAGCCGCATCCTTTCGGGTCCGCGCCGGCGAAGCTACGGTGGCGGCCTGGCTCATTAAACGGAGGCGGGTACCGAGACAGCTCGCAGGCTGGAGAACGCGCCCGGACGGCCGGGAGCGACGAGGGAAGCGGAGCAGCGCGCCGGGGCGGTGAGTGAACTGCTGAGCGCAGGCTGGCCGTTACCGGAAAGCTGAGCCGTTTGAACGGCTCCAGTTAGGCTAAAATAGCGGCTTTGCGCTGGGCTGACTCTCGTGATTCATCAAGTTCAGCTTTCTTTCGACACTCGTGGGCGCGGCACACTCGATATCACGCAGCCGTTACGCGATACGGTCGGGGAAGCGAATGTCCAAACCGGGCTGTGCTCGGTGTTCATTCATCACAC
>DASSOO010000325.1:0-10986 GCA_035700455.1 Gammaproteobacteria bacterium | reverse complement strand
GGCGCCGGTTTCGTTCGCCGGCGTGCGCAGGAAAGCCTGCGCGCGACGCGTTCCGTCGAGCGCCAGCATCCAGAGATCTTCACCGTCGGTTGACGACATGCGGCCGAACACGAGTTCATGACCGTCCGGCGAAAAGTCGAGCGGATACGGCGGCTCCGGGCCGCTTGCCAGTTCCTCCGGTCGGCCGCTGCCGTCGGCCCGGCGGTACATGATCGCGAACGGGCCGTCGCCGCTGTACGCATAGGCAATCCACCGGCCTTCCGGCGACCACACGGGCACGGTGTTGCGCGCCTGCGTGGTCAGGCGCGTCAGCGTACCGCGCGCCAGATCGCCGACCCAGATATCGTAGTTGTTGGGCGCGTTGATCGTGACCGCCGCGTGGCGCCCGTCGCGCGCAAGGTTCGCGTTGCGGTAGTCGCGCGCCGGCAGCGCGGTGGCGGAAACGTTGCCGGACATGTCTGCCCACACCAGGTGCGCGGCAGCGGCCGGCGCGCCGGTAATCGTCGCGCGCGTACCGTCGGCCGCGACCGCGAACTGCGCAAAGCCCATGAACGAATCAACCAACACGTGCGCACCGCTCGCGACCGGCGGGCCGGTCACCTCGCCGGTACTGAGGTCGAACGGCAGTACAGTCGCCCCGCCCTGGCGCGCAACCAGCAGGCGCCCGTCGGGCAGGTAGTGCGGATCGCTGCCGCCGGTAAAGACGATGCGGTAGTCGCTGGCACCGGGGCGCAAAAGCGCGATCTCGGCGTCATTGAGCACGGTATGCCACACGGTGAACAGCACCGAGCCGTCGGGCAACACCTCCGGCCACCAGTGGCCGGTTTCGCCGCCGCCGGCAATACGCGTGAGGCGTTTGGGCGCACCGCCTTCCGCCGAGACGCTCCACAGGCCGTCATCGCCGCCGTAAACAATGCGGCCGTTCGGTCCCCAGCTCGCGCCTTCGCAATCGGTGCCATTGGCGAGCGTTGTGATTGCGCCGCCGGCGACCGGCGTGATCTTGAGCGCACCGGCACTGCAAAAGCCGACCCACTGCCCATCCGGCGAGAAAAACGGCGTCAGCGCATTGTCGCTGCCGGCGACCAAAACCGGCGCGGCCGCTGCCAGTTTGCGCAGGTAGAGGCGGTTGGTTTCGCCGTGGCCGGCGACAAACGCCAGCAGGCGGCCGTCGCGGGTCACAGCGACGGCGGGCAGGTTGACTTCAAACGTGTCGCCGGCAGGCGGCGCGATGACAAAACGAACCGGCGTGCCTGCCGGTACCGGTATCGCGGAACGCCACCACCAGCCGCCCGCCGCGCCGGCCACGACGCCGACGGCGAGCGCCGCCGCCCAACTTGAACGACCGCGTTTCGTGCCCGCCGTGCGCGGGACTGCCGGTTCGTCAATTACGGTTTCCGCGACGAAACGATAGCCGCGCCGATGCACCGTCTGGATGTACAGCGGCTGCTTCGGATCATCGCCGAGCGCCTGACGCAGCGCACTGATCGCTTCCTTGAGTGACGCTTCCTCAACCGTCACGTCCTTCCAGACCGTGTCCAGCAGCTCTTTCTTGCCGACGACGTGGCCGCGGCGGCGGACCAGCAGCGTAAGCACCGCGATAGCGCGCGGCGGCAACGGGATTTCGCCGCCGGCGTCACGCAGCAGGCCATTGGCGAGATCGAATCGGAACGCGCCGAAACTTACCGTCGCTGAGTCGTTGCGATGCGGGGTTGGTACTGCTCCGCTGATGGCCGGCGCCGGCTGCTCAAACACCTTCACCAAAAATTCACTCCATCTTCACGGTTCGCCGACCGCGCCTTGAGGACTTTCCGGCACACCGACCGCACAGTGCGGTACTGCTCCCGTAGCTTATCAAAAGGTGGTTGTTATGCGCTCTGGGTTTCTGTGCGCACCGGTCCTGTGGCTGGCAACAGCGTTGCCGGTATTCGCCGCCGCCCCGCCGCAATTCGTCGCTGTCCGGATCGACCATGCGATCAAAATGGACGGCACCCTCAACGACCCGGCCTGGCAAAAGACCCGGGCATCGACCACGGCCTTCGAGGCCTGGCCGCACCCGTTGACGCCCTCACCGTACCCGATGAGCGTCCGCGTACTCTATAACGACCGCTACCTTTACGTCGGCATCGAGGCTGGCGATGCGCACCCCGAACTCATTCGCGAACATTTCGAGCGGCGCGACAAGCTGTTCTCACCTAACAGCGACGACGTGCTACTGCTGTATCTCGACGCGCTCGACACCGGCCGCTCGGCACAGATGTTCGCCGTCAACCCGCGCGACAACCAACTTGATGGCTTCTGGAGCGAAGACGCGCAATCGGAGGATTATGCGTCCGACTTCAACTGGACGAGCGCCTCGACCCGCACGGGCAAGGGCTGGACCACCGTCATGCGCATCCCGTTTTCCAGCCTGCGCTACCGGCCCGGCCGCAGGCAGGTCTGGAAGCTGATCGTCTGGCGCAATGTCATCCGCGGAAATTTCTACCAGATCGCCAGCACGAAAATTCCGAACGGCAACAACTGCCTGATGTGCTATGCGGGCAACGTGGTGTTGGACGATTTTCCGCTGGCAACGGCCAGCAACACGCTGTCGGTCACGCCCGAGGTCACCGTCACGCACAAGTCTTCCGACGGCGACTTCGGCAACGCCAGCGACAACGACATTAACGTCGGCGGCTACCTGAGCTGGCAGCCGCACGCCGGTACCGTGGTCGACGGCATGTGGAATCCCGACGTCTCGCAGATCGAATCGGACCAGTTCCAGCCGACGGCGAACAACCAGTTCGCACTGCTCTTCCCGGAAAAGCGACCGTTCTTTCTTGAAAGCAAGAACCTGTTCGGCGCGCCGATCCAGGCGATTTACACGCGCAGCATCACCGAACCGCGCTGGGGTCTGAGGCTCACGCAACAGACGCACGGCGGCCTGTTCACGCTGCTTGCGGGCCAAGACCGCGGCGGCGGCAGTCTGATCGAGCCGGGCGTCCTGAGTTCCACGCTGGTGCCGCAGCCGGGCAGCTCGCTCGCGACGGTCGGTCGGATGCAGCAGTTCGGGTCCGATTGGCGAGTCGGCGGCCTGTTTACCTACCGGCATTACAGCGACGGCAGTTACAACGCCGTTGCCGGTCCCGATATACTCTTGACGCCGACCGACGCGGATCGCATCCGCGCCCAGTACCTGTTCAGCGCCACGCGGAACCCGGACCGGCCGGATCTCTACACCGGCTGGCAAGGCCAGTCGTTCGACGACAGCGCCGCTTTTCTTGACTGGTCGCACGGCACCGCAACCTGGTGGTGGCAGGGGACGTACAAGTATCTCGGCCGCGATTTCCGTGCCCGGGAAGGTTACGTTCCGCAAGTCGGCATCAACGAACTCGATGCCACGGCCGGCTACAACGTTTATCCGCCACCCAGCGGGTGGGTCAACTACATCGACCCGCAACTGCTCTACACGCGGACCGACGACGCGGATGGCAATGCGGTGCTGCGATCGTTCGGCGCGTCGACTAATTTAAGCGGCCCGCAAAGCAGCAACCTCGTGCTGACGTGGTATCCGGACGACCGCCAACTGACGACGGCCGGGATACAGCACCTGCGCTATACGACGCTGACTTTCTCATCGAATCCCGGCGCCAGCTTCACGTATTTCAGCGCCACGCTGCGCGGCGGCGAAAACGTCGATTACCTGACCGGCAACAAGGGCAGCGGACCGAGCGTCACGGTGAACTTGCAAGCCTACCCGGTCGATCGTCTGGAGCTTTATCTGACGGCTTCGTATCAGCGGCTGTCGGCCGACCGGCCGCTGTCGTCGTCCAGTTCGCGGTTGTTCGACGAGCGCGGCGCGCAGTTGCGCGCGCTGTGGTATTTCGCCAGCGATCTCTACCTGGAGTTGAGCACGGAGCGCGACATCGTGCACCGCAACGCGGACAACTACACGATTCCCGTCGACGCCAACGACACCAACTCGCTTTACACCCTGATGCTTGCCTACGAACCCGGGCCGCGGACCCACTTCTACGTCGGCATGCACCGGGGTACTGCTCACATCGTCGGGCAGCCTGGTTTTGCCGGCGATCAAACGCAGTTCTTCGTCAAGATGGCGTACGACTTTTCGATGTAACGTACGCTCAATGGGATGGCACAGAAAATTGAACGGCCGGCGGCCCCTGCCGCGGACATTCAACAAAAGGAAGCACCTGCAGAATTCGGAACTCTGCCTTTACGCCAATCTCAGTGGATCACACGCAAAACGTGCAATGAGCTGGCGCCGCGGCGCACTGCAAACGCGAAGTGGCGCCTACCCGGTCCCGCAAATCTTCGCGGCCTGCGCACTCGCCTGCTGCTTGTATTTCGCGAAGTCGTCGCCGCTCAGGTAGGTGGTCGTGCCGTCGCTTTCGTGGATTCGCGCGCGTTGCAGGGGCGCAAGCTTGGCGACCCTTGCCTTGGCTTGTGCACAGGCGTGGGCATTGGCCCGTTTTTGTTGCGCTGCTTTGCTCTCGGTCGTTGCGGTAGCTTCGCGCTGTTTGGCCGCGTCCTGCAACTTCTTTTGCGTCGCTCCTTTACGCGCAGCAACCGCAGCCGTATCGGTCGGCACCGTCTTGATGTTGATCGGCTTCGCCCCCGGCGGCGGCGTGTCGCTGTAGTGCGTGACGCCCTGCTTATCGACCCATGTGTAGATCGCGCCGTCGGCGGCAAAAGCGCCGACGGCGAGCGCGATGCCCAGTACGACCAATGCCGGCCGCAGCGGATTACAGCGCGTCGGCATCGGTTTCGCCGGTGCGAATGCGCACCGCCTGTTCGAGTTCGGTGACAAAAATCTTGCCATCGCCGATCTTGCCGGTCTTTGCCGCATGCACAATCGCCTCAATAACCTGGTCGACGAGATCGTCCGGCACCGCAAGCTCCAGCTTGATCTTCGGCAGGAAGTCGACCACATATTCGGCGCCGCGGTAGAGCTCCGTGTGCCCTTTCTGCCGACCGAAGCCCTTGATCTCGGTGACGGTCATGCCCTGCACGCCGACATCGGCGAGCGCCTCGCGCACGTCGTCCAACTTGAACGGTTTGATTATGGCGGCGACCATCTTCATCATTGCGAGCCCTGAAATTCGCGCCTGCAGGGAGTGTCTCCAGTGTAGCATCGCTTGCGCAGATGCCGCTCGCCGCGGGCGCATATGGACGTTTATACTGGACGAAAGGCGAAAACCAAGGACATGGCTATGAAGTTCGACCCGAACATGCTCGACCAGTTGGCAGAACGGCTCTCTGCCGTGGTGCCGGAAGGCATGCGCCACGTGCAGAAGGATCTCGAGCGCAACTTCCGTGCGGTGCTGCAAAGCGCGCTCGGCCGGCTCGACCTCGTAACGCGCGATGAGTTCGACGCTCAGGCCGCGGTACTCGCACGCACCCGCGAGCGGCTGGAGCAGTTGAGCGGCAGGCTGCGCGATATCGAAACCGACCTCGGCGTCGCTGCCAGCCCGAGCTCGGCAGGCAGCAGCACGCGCAAGAAGAAAAGCAGCAAAACCCCGCCATCGGCGACGGAATAAACTGTTCGCGAGCTCCCTGGTCCTCTTGGGGTATAATTTCCTACGTTTGTAGACGTGATCGCCTGATCGCGATCAATGGGGAATCTGCGGGCGGGACGCGCGCAGCCATCATTACGAAGACAAGGGGATCCCATGCCACTCGCGACGGTCCACAGCCGTGCGCAAGCCGGTCTCGCCGCGCCCGCGGTCAGCGTCGAGGTGCATCTGTCGAACGGCCTGCCGGCACTGACGATGGTCGGGCTGCCGGAAGCGGCGGTGCGCGAGAGCAAGGATCGGGTACGCAGCGCGCTCATTAACGCCAATTTCGAATTCCCCCCGCGGCGGATCACTGTCAATCTGGCACCCGCCGACCTGCCGAAAGAAGGCGGCCGCTTCGACCTGGCAATCGCGCTCGGTATCCTTGCCGCCTCCGGACAACTGCCGGCGAGGCCCCTGGCGGAACTCGAGTTTCTCGGCGAATTGTCGCTCAACGGCGAACTGCGGCCGGTGCGCGGTGCGCTGCCGGCGGCGATTCATGCGCGCGGCGCCGGCCGGGCGCTGGTCGTACCTGCGGCCAACGCCGACGAGGCGGCACTTGCCAACGGCGCGGAGATTCTCGCCGCCGACCACCTGCTCGCCGTCGTCGCACATCTTGCCGGCAAGGCGCCGCTCGAAAGCCACGTCTGCGCGATCGACCCGCGGCCGCCGGCCTATCCCGATCTCGCCGATGTGCGCGGCCAGCCGCGCGCCAAGCGGGCTCTCGAAATCGCCGCCGCCGGCGGCCACAGCCTGCTGTTTTTCGGCCCGCCCGGCACCGGCAAAAGCATGCTCGCGAGCCGTCTGCCGGGCATCCTGCCGCCGATGACGGAAGACGAGGCGCTCGAAGCCGCGGCGGTCGCGTCCATCTGCGACGGCGGCTTCGATGTCGCGCGCTGGGGGGAGCGGCCGTACCGCGCGCCACACCATACATCCTCGGGCGTCGCACTGGTCGGCGGCGGCTCGCATCCGCGCCCAGGCGAGATTTCGCTCGCGCACCAGGGCGTGATGTTCCTCGACGAACTTCCCGAATTCGACCGACGCGTGCTCGAAGTCCTGCGCGAACCGCTGGAATCGGGTTCGATCACGATTTCGCGCGCCGCGCGCCAGGCGGAGTTTCCGGCACGGTTCCAATTAATTGCGGCCATGAATCCCTGCCCGTGCGGCTATCTCGGCGACGGCGAAGGCCGTTGCCGCTGCACCGCCGAGCAGGTGCAGCGTTACCGGCGGCGTATTTCCGGTCCGCTGCTGGACCGCATCGACATCCATTGCGAAGTGCCGCGTCCGCCGCGCAACGCACTGCATCCGGATGCCGCCGCTGACGGCGAGGCCAGCGCGACGGTCGCGGCGCGCGTGGCCGAGGCCCGGGCGCTGCAATTGGAGCGTACGGGCAAGGCCAACGCGATGCTGGCCAACCGCGAAATCAACCGCTTCTGCAAGCTCGAGCCGGCGGCACAGCAACTGCTCGACCAGGCGATGGAGCGGCTACACCTGTCGGCACGGGCATACCATCGCGTGCTGAAGGTCGCGCGGACGATTGCCGACCTCGCCGGTTGCGATACGATACAGGCGGCGCAACTGGCGGAAGCGGTCGGCTATCGGGCGTTTGATCGCGATACGACTGCGCAATACGCATGAACCTGCCTCAAAATCGTATCTGCGTTGCGGCTCCGTCTCCGGTGCTCATTTACTGCTTGTAAGCTCCGCTCCTCGACGGAGCCGCGCCTTGCCTGAGCCTCGGCAGCTACAATTTCGAGGCAGGTTCATTAAAGTTAACTAGTTCGGTAAGAAGGAGAGGGAGGTATGGTGCAACCGGTCGTCTTTGTCCACGGCTGGAGCGTGCGCAGCACCGAAACCTACGGCCAGTTGCCGGCGCGACTGGTACGCCAGGCGCAGGCCAATAACCTCAAGCTCGACATCCGCCACCTGTGGCTCTCCGAATACGTGAGCTTCCACGACGAAGTGCGCATCGCGGACCTCGCGCGTGCGTTCGACGCGGCCATCCGCCGCGAGCTTGGCGACCTGCTCGCAAAGAAGCGCCGATTCGTCTGCGTTACGCACTCGACCGGCGGGCCGATCCTGCGCGAGTGGCTGCACGGCGCGTTCCTGCGCAGCGACACGCGGCCGCTGCCGGTGAGTCATCTCGTCATGCTCGCGCCGCCGAACTACGGCTCGGCGCTCGCGCAGCTTGGCAAGACGCGGCTGGCGCGTTTGAAAGCATGGTTCGAAGGTGTGCAGCCGGGGACGGGCGTACTCGACTGGCTGGAACTCGGCAGCCCGGAAAGCCTGGCACTCAACCGCGAGTGGATCGATGTCGGCAAGAAACTGATCGGGCCGCGCGGCGTGTTTCCGTTCGCGCTACAGGGCGAAACGATCGACC
The DNA here is from genome assembly GCA_035700455.1 of Gammaproteobacteria bacterium. Lineage (GTDB taxonomy): Bacteria > Pseudomonadota > Gammaproteobacteria > Natronospirales > DASSBR01 > DASSBR01. Next base: position 3,054 of record DASSOO010000325.1, on the reverse strand, counting down.
GTGCGCTCTACGACCACCTCGTGCCGTACACGGCCGAAAACGGTTCCGACGGCGTCGTCCGCGTCGCGTCCGCAAATCTCAACACGAGTTGGCTGCGCTTGCGCCAGGAGCCGGTCAAGCCGGCCGCCGGCTCGCCGCTGGGATTTGCCGCGCCGCTGCTCGCGCTTGAGCGCGAGGATGCGATCGACGGCGTCGCGATGCGCATTATTCCCGGTCGTTCGCACTCCGGCGCCGACATCGGCATCATGCGCAGCGTCAAAAACGACAACGCGCCCGACCCGACGGTCAACGCGATCCTGCGCTGTCTCGCGGTACGCACACGCGCCGAGTACGACACGCTCGCCCGTCGCTTTGCCGTCGAGAGCCGCGCGACGCAGCAAGCCGAGCGCATCGAAATCATCGACAGCGGCAACCCGTTCAAGCGCACACTCATTCACGATCCGGCGACAATGGTGATTTTTCGCGTCAGCGACGACCGCGGCTACCCGATCAACGACTTCGACCTCAAGTTCATCGCCGGTACCGCCGACAGCCCCGACCACCTGCCGCCGGGTTTCTTTATCGATCGCCAGCAGAACAAGCGCAACGCGAACGTCATCACGTATTACCTGAACTATGCACGCATGGTCGGTGCCGACGCCGTCTACCAGGGCAAACGCAAGCTGCGCGACGCGCTCAAGCCGTCGCCGGGCCTGGGCCTGTCGATCACGCCGTATCCACTCAACGGTTTCGTGCATTATCTGCCGGCGACATGGCCGGCGACCAAGGTCAACATGAACCGCCTGATTCAGCCGAACCGCACGACGCTCGTCGATATCGTGCTGCGCCGAGTCGTCGGTTCAGGCACGTTCAGACTGACGCAAAACCTGACGCCGGAGAACTTCGCGGACGTGGAGCCGGGAACTCCAATCGGCGATTGACAGTCAATCGGCCCCGGCGCTCTGCGGATGGTGCCTGGCACGCCAGTTCAAACAGCTTGGTGCAGGCTCCAAACCAGGTAAGCCAGCCAGACGAACCAAAGCAGAAGTGCAACCCAAGCCAGCGGCCTAAGTTTTCTCTGGAAGGCCGACAAGCGTTTGGCGATCTTTCTGTCAGTAGCCTCAGAAGTCACCTGCACACCGCGCTTGCCGATACATTCAAGAACGAGGCCAACCGTAGCAATGACGTACAAGATTGCGACGACGATTGACAGCGGGGTCAGTTTATAGTGGGCAGCGCCACTTTGCTGAATGAAGAATGCCGGAATTGCGAAAGCAGCGACCGCGACGACGACGGCTGCCACGACCTTGTTCACTTTTGTATTGAGATTTACGGTCATCATGATATCCAGCTTCGCTGCCACCGACACAAGTCCGAATGTCTGGAGCACGCGCAGCAGACGCCAAACCGATCTGCGTCTGCCGGTAAACATCGGTTGTGGCGTGATCTCTTCGGCATGCAATCACCTCGAGTCGTCGGTTCCGGTACGATCGTGACTTGCCTGCAACGCCCTTTCCACCCGCCGGTCCGGCACGATCCACATCAGCGCAACCGCCGCGTACAGCGCATCCGCGATCCACGGCCGGAAGAAAGTGCATCCGATCGCAATCGCGTAAACCACGGGTGACAGTTTTTCCTTCCAGGAACTGCCCATTGCTGCCGCCAGCAGCGAATCGCGGCCGTGCCCGGCAAGCAGTACGCGCTGCATGATCCACCAGGCGAGCGCGGCCAACAGCAAGATGCCGCCGTACAGCGCGGTGGGCAGTTGCGCAAAACTGTTCTCGCCCATCCACGCAGTCGCGAACGGAAACAGCGACACCCAGAACAGCAGGTGCAGATTTGCCCACAGCACGCCGCCGCTGATGCGCTCGGTTACGTAGAAGAGGTGATGGTGATTGTTCCAGTAGATGCCGAGATAGACGAAGCTCAACACGTAGCTGAGAAAGACGGGCAGCAGCGGTCGCAACGCATCAAGATCGGCAGTGTGCGGCGCGGCCAACTCCAGCACCATGATGGTAATGATGATGGCGAATACCCCGTCGCTGAACGCGCGGAGCCGCTCGGTCCCGAACAACGGCGGCCGCATGCGAAAGCCTGCGTCCCGTTCGGCGGTCATAGGCTCGCTTCCGGTGAAAAGACCATTGGGTAATAGGCGACCCCGCGGTCGCGGCACTTCGCGCCGGCGAGCCGGAATCCGAAGCTTTCATACAGCGGCACCGCCATCGTCGAGGATCTTACGCGAAAGCTCTTCTGGCCGTGCTCCCGCTCGCAGCGCGCTTTCGCTTCCAGCCACAGGCAGCGGGCAATACCCCGCCGCCGATACGCGGCGCTCACGAACAACTGGTCGATCGCGTCCGGACGCTTGATTCTGATAAGACCGACGATACTCGCGTCGGCATGGCAGCAAAGCATCAGAAAATCCGGCCTGCTTATTCTTTCGCTGACAGCGTCCAGGCTGTTCGACGCGATGAAGCGCTCGCGCCCCTGCGCGTCGAGGTCTTCGTTATGTTCGGGATCGGCTGCCGCAAAAATCAGCGCCTGAATCTGCCCGGCATCGTTCAGCCGGGCCGGGCGGATGTCCATCGCATTCATCTCAGCATGGTTCGGCCGGTCCCAGCAGGTTCGCGTCGCGCGCCAACAGCCAGCGTCCGTTTTCGCGCCGCAGGACCGACAAAGTGTGCCCGGTGCGCTGTACCGGCTGCCCTGTTGGCGGCGTGATTGTGACGGTAAGCTTCGTCCACGTGAACGCGAAGTCGCCGGACACTTCGACTTCCTGTATTTCGCTTTTGCCATCGAACTGCGGCGCGCCTTCGACGGCCTGCGCGTGTGCCGCGGCGGCAAAATCGGCCTTGCGCATCGGCGGCCGGCCCGGCAAGAGAAAAACCGCGTCATCGGTCATCAGCGACAGCACCTGCTGCACATCGCCGGCCTTGCTTGCGGCCATCCAGGCGGAAATCAATTCGCGAATTTGTTGCTCATCGCTTCCCATGCATTTCTCTCCTTGCCCGCGCCAAGTGGCACCTGGACCGCCGTTCTCTTGTCAATCATCACCGTACCTGTGCGTTAAGTGCGCCT
>DASSOO010000324.1:0-5507 GCA_035700455.1 Gammaproteobacteria bacterium | reverse complement strand
GCTTCCGCCTCATCCAGGCGATTCGCGCGCTCGTAGTCTTCCGCGAGCGCACACAGCAACAGCATCGCGTCCGGATTGTGGCGAACGCCCTCCTCGAACGTCGTCAGCGCTTCGTCGGCACGGCCCAGATCGCCAAGCAGGTTACCCAGGTTGAGCCAGGCGCCGATGCAGTGCGCGTCTACGTCGATCGCGCGGCGATAGGCATCGATTGCCTTGTCCTGCTCATTGAGCGCCGTATGTGCGCGTCCGAGGACGACACCGGTGAACGCGTTCGCGGGATCGAGCCGCCGAGCGGTCTCGAGGAATGCGACGGCGGCCGAATGGTTGCCGCGACAGTATTCCGTCTGGCCGAGAAAGTAATGGACCGCCGGATCGGCCGGTGCCAGGCGCCGCGCCGCCTCGAATTTTTCGTACGCCTCATCGAAGCGCTCCTGATCGACCAGCACCTTTCCCAACTGGCACAGCCAGGGCGCTTGTTCTGGTTGGAGCGCCAGCGCCCGTTCGAATGCGGTACGCGCCTCGTCCAACCGGCCCGCCTGCTGCAACGCCAGCGCATGCTGCGCATGCAGTTCCGCGCGCGCGGGCTGCAATTCGCTGGCGCGCTTCAGCGCCGCGGCGGCCGCCCGCCAATCCTGCCTGTTCAGTAGTAAGATTCCGTGCAGGTGCAGCGCGTCGAAGAACGCCGGATCGGCCTTGAGCGCTTTTTGACAATGCTTGTGCGCGGCGTCGAAACGCTGCTCCTGGTACGCCTTGAGCGCCTTGCCGAAAAAGTCGCGCGCTTGTGCGGGGTCAGTCAACGGGTTCTCCTGTCTCAGTCCGGCTCGTAGCCAAAGCGCTCGACAAACGGCTGCAGCCGAGGCAACAACGGTGCGAGCTGCTCGCGGTAATGGCGCCAGCGGCCGATTGCGCTGCCGTAAAGCGGCCGCGATACCTGGTGATAGCTTGGCGTGTCGATGCGGGTGCCGCGCAGCTTGTCGCGGTAACTCAGGACCGCGTCGTTCCACGGCCGGTCCAGAAATGCCAGCAGCGGCTCGATTGCACCTCGCGGGTCCGCAACCAGTTCTTCGTAGCGTACCGCCGTCAGATTGAGCGGCAATCGTTCGCGATAAAGTTCGACGAGATCCATCACCGCCGCGTAATACGTGCCGATCGTGTCAAGATCGAGCAGGTGGCGCATCGCTTCATTCCCGCCGAAAGTCTGCATAAAGCAGCTCAGGCAGACATCGCGCGGATCGCGCAGCGCGAGGATGAACTTCGCGTTTGGAAACACGCGGTGAATCAGGCCGGTAAAGATCGCGTTAAGTGGCAGCTTGTCGACAACCGTCGATTTCTGCGCGCCCGGCAACCGCGCGTCGACGTCGCGCCAGTACGCGTCCCGGTAGCGCTCCATCGCCTCCGCCGGCAGCGCCCAGAGCCGCGCGAGACCGTCCTCGTCCATGAGGAAATCGCGCTTGATCGCCGCGAGCGTCTCCTGTTCTTCGAGTACCGCGACGGCCGGATGCGCAGCCAGCATGCGGTCGAGCAGCGTCGTGCCGGAGCGCGGGAAGCCGACGAGAAACACCGGTGTGCGAGTATCGGTCGAAGCGCTGCCAGCCGGCATTTCGGCGCTGTCGAAAAATGCACGCAATCGCGCGATGGCGGCAAGCGAATACGGTCCGTCCCCGTCTGCCGCGGCGCCGTAACTGCGCGCAAGCGCCCGATTGCCGCGCTGCACCGCCGCGAATGCGGCAGCGTATTCGCCGAGTCGGTCGAACGCACGCCCGAGACGCCCGGCGGCAATGGCTTCATTGGTAGCGGAAAGCGGTTGCTCGAGCAGTTTTTGCAATCGCCGTGCAGCCGCGTCGTAACGATCGGCGCGGGCATCAAGTTGCGCACGGGTGAGATTGGCCACGACGTTACCGGGCTCCAGGGCCAACGCCCGCGCGACCCATTCATCGGCCTGCTCGAGTTCGTTGCGCTCCTCGGCGAGTGCGCCGAGGCGGGCGCAGGCGTCAACATGCGGCACCGGCGCGCCGGCCAATTCCATGTAAGTCCGTGCCGCCTCGTCGTGACGGCCGAGCCGCTCCAGCGCGAGCCCGAGGTTCATGCGCGCGTTCGTATCACTTGGCCGCAGCCGCACAACCCGCCGGAAACAATCGACCGCAGCAGCCATTTGACCGAGATCGAAATAGCACGCACCGAGTGCGCTCAGGCAATCGGCATTATCGGGCATCAGGGTTACCGCGCGCGCAAGCAGCGGCTGGGCGCGTGCAGGCGCACCGACGGCAGCATGTGCAAGACCGGCAAGGTGCAGCGCCGGGGCAAAGTCAGTCGCCGCCGCCAGCACCCGTTCCGCCGCGCGCAGCGCGCCCCTCGAGTCGCCGCGCTGCCATGCGCCCGCGCCCTCCATCATCCAGCGATCGATTTGTCGGCGATTCATCGGCCGCTGCGGTCGAACATCTTCAACAAATCCACGAGCGTAACGATCCGTGTTCCTCCATGCTTGCCGAGAGCGACAACATCACGCCTGTCACCGCTCACGATATAGTCGGCCGATCCCGCCTCTGCCAGCCCCGGCAACCAGTTGTCGGCCGGATCGGCCGACACGTCCACCGCCGGCAGGTCGCGCACGACTGTGGCAACTTGCCGAAGTTGGTTCACAAGTGAGCCGGCTGCCGAAGGCGCGAGCCGCGCCCGGATCTCTGGATAACGGGTGACGCGCGTCAATTCGTCCAGTTGCGCTTCGCATGTCAAAACTTCGAAGCGCCGTCTCTCCCAATGGTCCAGCAATTGTGCTGCCGCGGACGAGCGGCTGAGTAAGGCGGAAATGAGAATATTGGTATCGACAATGAGGCGCACGTACGCTTATTCCACGCGCCCGCGCTTCTCTGCCCGGACTTCACGTACGCTCTCGTCTATCAACTTCTCCAGTTCGGCCTGCTCAATGTCGCTGAAAGAATCACGGGCCTGTTCTACGGCCACCCGGAATACTCGCCACTGGACGGCCTCTTCTACGAATTTCGACAGATCGCCCTTCTTCATCCCGCGCTGCGCGAGAAACCCGCGCACCGAGCGGTCGGCACGCTTGGAAACCTTGATGTTCCACCTTACGGCGTCGTCCATGGTAATGCTCCGGATCCGATAGATGTATAAGTGTATAAGCGCCTGTACACGATTGTAGCATGTGGTGGGGATCGCGGGCCGGCGGGCAGTACGACCGGCATTACTCCTCATAAACGGAATTGACGGCTCTCTCGCTGGAGAGAGCCGCTATCGGCAAGTTGGAGGCGGAAGGCCCGGCAGGCCGCGACCGTTGCCGCGTCGCTTCAGGCGGCCTTCGGCAGGACCAGCGGCTCGACGTCCGAAGCCGCCTGCGCCGCACGCCGGTGGATCGATCGCCACGCCAGCTCCACGGCAACGCTGTAAAGAGCAAACAGACCGAGGAAGCCGTAGAACATCAGCCAGTCAGGCACACCATTGCGCCAGGCCAACATACCAGCCGCGGACAGCAGCAGTTGCACAACCCACAGCGACGCGACAGCCCAGCGCTCTTCCAGCCCGGAACTGAGCAGCAGGTGGTGCAAATGAGTGCGGTCGGGGGAAAAAGGATTGCGACGCCGGGCGATGCGACGGCCCATGACGCTCAGCGTATCGATAATCAGGACACCGCTGATCCACACCGCGCAAATCGGCGGCATCGCGTCGACGTGCCGCTGGCTCAGCGCGATCGCCGCGATCGTGATCACCAGGCCCAGCAGCAACGACCCGGCGTTACCGAGAAACGCGCGCGAAGGCGCGCCTTTACGGATGCGGAAGTTGAACAACAGAAAGGCGACCAGGCCGCCTGCAATCAGGACCAGCGCCAGCTCGGTGCTGTGCGCGCCGACAATGCCTGCCGCGATTGCAAACGTGCCGCAGACGATTAAGCCGATGCCGCCCGCCAAACCGTTGGCGCCATCCATCAGGTTGGCGCCGTTCATGACACCAACGAAGCAAAAGAGGGTAAACAGCGTGGCTAACGAGCCGAGATTTACGGGGCCGGCTCCCAACAGGTCGCCGAGTGAATCCAGCTTGAGCCCGCTGCCGGCAATGACGATCAGGCCGCAAATAATCTGCGCCACGACGCGGACCGCCGGCTTGATGTCAAACCAGTCGTCCAGCGTGCCCAGGCACAGGATCACCAGCCCCGAGAACAGCATGGCCGGCAGCCAGTGCGGCCACGGCTCGTGCAGCCCGGCCGGCACCACGACCAGCGCCGCAAACAGGGCGGCGCCGCCAACGAGCGGCACCTCGCCAATATGGCTCTTCCGCCCGCCGGGCCGATCCACCAGACCGACCCTGAAAGCCAGCGGCCGCAGCACGAATATCGCCGCGACCGTCACCGCGAAGCTCAACAGCCCCGACACCCACAGCAAGGGCATAAAATCCCCCGGATCCGCCCCTTCGGGCGGAGCAACTTCTTGTCGTTTGAGACTTCCAATCCAGCCGACCGTGTGCCCCAAGTAATCCGGTCGGGTGGCGAAAACCCCTAGATGTTACCCCTTGGTCGTGGGAAAAACAAATAGACTAGCGGTTGTCGAGAGGCGACAAGCGGTCTTCTAGCGATGCAAGACTCGGTGGGCCTTCTCCGACGGCTCACCCCGGTTCTTGTGCTAAACCGACGCGCTGCTGGCGCCGTTTCCTGCCTCTCGGAAGGAACACGGCAGAGCCCCCTTCTAATGCAGTTTGTTTTCTCTAACAGGCCGTGCACAGTCCGCGCTGTTCCATGAACGCCCGCAGACTCGCCACCGCCCGATCAGCCGTGTGGCCGTCCCATAGGGCTGGCGGCTTGTGCGCGCCAGGTTGCGAAGCCAGCGCTGCCAACAAGGCTGGTTGCAGCGTCTTGGCGTTAACCAGCCGGTTCGTGCCTTCAGTAATCGTGATCGGCCGCTCGGTGTTGTCGCGCAGCGTCAAGCACGGAATGCCGAGGTAAGTTGTTTCCTCCTGGATTCCGCCGGAGTCGGTAATCACCAATCGAGAATCGCTGACGAGTTTCATGAAGTCGAGGTAGCCGAGCGGGTCAATCAACTTGATCTGTGCCCGATCGGACAGAACCAGATCGAAGTCGGCCATGCGCTGCCGCGTACGCGGGTGTACGGCAAAGACAAGCGGAAGACGTTCGGAAACCGCTTCCAACTCTCCGAGGAGGCACGCGAGCTGCTCGCGACTGTCGACGTTGCTGGGTCTGTGCATCGTCACCGCGCCGTAGGCTTGCGGTTTCAGACCGAGGCGCTCCACCACGTTGCTCGCGGCGATTTTGTCGCGCATCAACTCGAAGGAATCGATCATGATGTTGCCGACGAAGCCGATCTTTTCATCGGCGACCCCTTCGGCACGCAAATTATCGTTAGCGTCTGGCGATGGCGTCCATAGCATATCCGCAATGGAATCAGTCACCAGCCGGTTGATTTCTTCCGGCATGTTACGGTCGCGGCTGCGCAAGCCTGCCTCGAGGTGCGCAACCGGGATGCGCAATTTTGCACCGACGA
>DASSOO010000323.1:0-2906 GCA_035700455.1 Gammaproteobacteria bacterium | reverse complement strand
AGCCGCGCTTCCTGGGCGGTTTCGTCGTGCAGATAAATCAACGCAACCGGAATGTCGGACGGGTTTTCTTCGATGTGCCGCGCCACGTCCCTGCATACTTCTTCCACGCTGCGCCCCACGCGCGCGCGACCGCCCAGTTCGCTCAGCGTGCGAAGGCGGCGTTCGCCGAGAACCCGTCCGGTCGTTTCGGCTATCGGAATGATGATGCCGCCGATGCTCGCGTCGTCATCGCGAACTATGCTGCAGGAAAAAGTGAAATAGACTTCTTCGCGCGGTAATGCGCGGTCGAATATCAGCAGCCGGTCTTCGCCCCAGACGGACTCGCCGGTGCGATACACGCCTTCGAGCAGCGGACCGACGACGTCCCAGACGTCGCTCCACACCTCGCGCATCGGCCGCCCGAGCGCACCCGGATGCTTGCCCGGGCCGAGCACCGGCAGGCAGGCATCGTTGTACAGCAGGCGCAGGTCCGGCCCCCAGGCGACCATCATCGGGAAGCATGAATGCAGACAGATGCCGGCCGCCGTCTTCAGGCTCTGCGACCAGCCGTCCTGCGGGCCGAGCGGGCTCGACGCCCAGTCGAAGCTCCGGACAGTCGCACTCATGTCGCGGTGGTCGGGCGTCGTCATCGCTCATACCCCGGCTCCGGTGCCAATCCGTACCGGCGCACGCATCCGCGGCGACGACTGCGACTGTCGCCGGCGATGAAGCGATGCGGTTGGCCGGCCGGTAAACACATCGGGTCAAAACCCTTGCAACAATGCCGGCGGTCTGAAAACCGCCAACTGCCTGCCGAGGCAGCCGGTTGCCCAACGAAAATACTCGCCGGCCCTCGTTGAGAATAGGACATCCGCCGGCTTCGCGAAAGCCCCGGCGCGTCGACTGAGAGCCACGTCACATATTTCGCCGGCTCGCATCGGGCGGCGGTTGTCGCGCCGCTTCGCCCCCGAACCGGTCCCGCTGCCGTGATTGGTCGTCGGCGTATTCGCGCTGTGCCGCTATGCGCTGCGCGTCAGGCGACCTGGCTGAGCATGAAGGAAACCAGGAAGCCGGCGGCGGTGATCAGCCCGGCGAAGTCACGCGCTTCGTCAAAGGCTTCCGGGATCATCGTGTCCGCCAGCATCGCGAGTATCGCGCCGGCGGCGACCGCAATGGTTGCCGCCACAACCTCCTGCGAGACGCCCCGAAACAGCGTGTAGCCGGCGAGCGATGCCAGTCCGGCCGAGACCGCGATCGCGCTCCAGACGCTGAACACGTAGACGGCTGAGCGCCCGGCCTGTTTCATGCCGGCGACGCTCGACAGGCCTTCCGGGATGTTGGAGAGAAAGATCGCCGCGACGGCGACCAGGCTCACCGCACCTCCGGCGAGCATGCTCAGCCCGATCGCGATCGACTCCGGGATGCCATCGAGCAGAGCGCCGACGGCTATGGCGAGCCCGCTGCCGCTGTCTTCGGCCTCCGACGGCTGCAGGTTGCCGGAGCGCTTGCGGTTGCGCGCGCCCTGGCGCGCGAGCGCCCAGCTCGCCGCGGTGTAAACAAGCGCGCCGCCGAGAAAACCGGCGGACGCCGAATCGAAGCCGCCGCGACGGTAAGCCTCGGCCATCAACTCGAACGACAGTGCCGAAATCAGCACGCCGCTGCCGAACGCCATCACCGCGGCGATGAGACGCGCCGGCACCCGCACGAACCACGCAATCAGCGCCCCGATCAGCAATGCGCCGCCGGCAAGAAAACCCCACAACGCCGCCTGCAGCCACAATGGAATCGCCATGAGCCCGTCTCCCGTCAGTGCAGCTGATGCTTGCCGCTTTCGCTGCGCGAGCCGCTATTGCGCGGCGCGCGCCGGCCGCGCTTGCTGCCGCCGCCGGTGTCTGGCCTTGCGGGTGCGAGCAGATCCGGCGGCAGCGACTTGAACACGCCGGCCAATTCGCCGAGCAAGCCGCGCAAGGCGGAGCTTTCGCGCCACAGCATCGCGATGCGCCGACTCGGCGGATGGCTGCGAAACGGCGTGAGGCTCAGGCCATCGATCGCCGGGATCGGCGGCCGGGTCGCGAGGACCGGCAGCAGCGTCACGCCTACGCCGGCAGCCACCATGTGGCGCAAGGTCTCCAGGCTGGTCGCGCGAAAACCGCTGCGCTCGCGCGCGCCGGCGAGGTGGCAGACTTCGAGCGCCTGTTCGCGCAGGCAGTGGCCGTCTTCGAGCAGCAGCAGGCTCTGGTCGACAAGGTCGTCGAGTGTTACGGCCTCGTGCGTCGCGAGCGGATGTCCGGCGGGCGTGGCCAGCAGAAACGGCTCCTCGAACAAGAACTCGCTGTGCAAGCCCTCCTCGTGCACCGGCAGCGCGACGATGACGGCATCGAGCCGGCCCTCGCGCAGCCGCGCGAGCACTTCCTCGGTCTTTTCCTCGACCAGCAGCAGTTCCAGTTTCGGAAAGCGCTTGCGCACTTCGGGCAGCACGTGAGGCAGAAGATACGGTCCCAGCGTCGGAAAGATGCCGAGCCGCACGGTACGCGATGCCGGATCGCTGAGGCGCCGGGCGATGCGGCGGATGTCGTCGGCGCCGGTAAGCACGTCTTCGGCGCGCTCGACGACCGCCTTGCCCGCCTCGGTAAGCATCACCTGGCGCGGGCCGCGTTCGACCAGCACCACGCCCAGTTCCTCCTCCAGCTTGCGGATTTGGGTGGACAGCGTCGGCTGGCTGACGAAACAGGCCTCGGCGGCTCGGCCGAAGTGGCGGTACTCGGCCAGCGCTCGCAGATATTGGAGATCGCGCAGGGTCATGGAAAGTTTATAGATTTAACCTATTGTTATTATAAAAACAATTCATTTGAATTATCAATTGGCCGCCCTTATCTTTAACAGCGTAGCCAAATAAATCGCCCCCAGGAGGATCCCAGACATGTTGA
>DASSOO010000322.1:0-5840 GCA_035700455.1 Gammaproteobacteria bacterium | reverse complement strand
GCGACCGCGACGACGGCCGAATGCAGTGGAATACCGCGCAACTGGTAGAGCGACTGCCAGCCGCGTACCAGGGCCTTGCTCGTGAACGTCTGGCCATTGACGCGATACCAGTACCAGATCATGCGCCGCTGGTGGCCGCTGGCGAGAATCAACTGGCGCACTTCGATACCGCCGGCGACGCTGCGCGCGCTCGTGCCGGCCGGCGCCCACAGTTCCTTGGTATATAACGCGTTGCGGTAGGCCAGCAGGTCATGGCCGTCGACCTGGGCGCCGCGATAGGCGGCCGCGAACAACATCGCGCGCTGCGAGCCGTTGGCGTAGGCGCCGCGCACTTGCAGATCCGCGCCCGCAAACTGTGGTTGCCAGGAAGCACCGCCGGCCACCGGCTGCCAGCCCTCCGCAGCCTGGCGCAGCACAAGCGCCTGCGCCGTCGCCGGCGCCGCTTCGTGCCGGTTGATCCAGGCTGCCGCCGCGGTGGTGGCGACGAGGATCGCCAGCGCGCCGATTGCGGCCGTGAGCAGGCGCGGCCAGGCGACGTAACTGCGTATGCCGTATACCGGCTGTGGCGGCGATGGCGGCGGCTCGCGCAGGAACCAGCCAACCAGGAACATCAGGAACAGCACGGTGCCGAAAAACTGCCAGCCAAAGATCAGGTGGTCCGTGCCCTGCGCGTACTTCAGGCCGAAGTGTTCGCCGATGAGGATCGTAAAATACACGCGCAGGCCATTGGCGATAATCGGCACGATCATCGACGCAACAATGAACCAGAAGCGCCGCCAATAGCTGCTGAACATCAGGTAGGCGAACAGGCTGCCGAGCGCGGTGCAGGCAAGGAAGAAACGAATACCGCTGCAGGCCTGCTCGACAAGCCAGTCGGCCGACGGCGTCATGATGTGATGCCCTTCGAGCAGCACCGGGACACCGGTCCATTGCAGAAACTTTACCGCCAGTGTCGCGGTGACCGTCTGCAGCGGGCCGACGGCCGACTGTCCCGCCGGAATTGCAAAAACCAGATACACCAGCGGAAACAACAACATCAGGGCAACGCGCGGTCCGAAGAACAGCAACACGAATGTCGGAAACGCTGCGACGAAGGCGATGTGCTGCAACAGGTTGACGTTCGCGATCGCGCCTAGCAACCAGATGAAGCTGACGGCGGCGAGCAGCAGCAGCCCTTGCGCCCAGACGGCCGGCGTCTGCGTAATGCGGATTTCGCGGCGCTTGTGCCAGACCAGCCATGCGGAAACCGGAAAGATCAGGAACGCATAGCGGAACATGCCGGTGCGCGCCCAGGTATCGACCAACGACCACGCCGTCGCCCAATACAACGCCAGGAATGCGGCGGTTACCGCTGCAAAACCGTTCAGCGTCAGGTACCACGATGACCGGCGCCTGACATCGACATGTTCGAAAGAGTTCACCCGGCTCACGCGCTTCCCTCGCTATGCCCTGACTGCGAATGCCGCATCCGGCGTCTCTGCGGTCCCCATGACCAAGCCATCCAGCGCTGCAAGCCGCCGGTCCCAGTCGTACCGTTCAAGCACGAATTCGCGCAGACGACTGTCCGCGGATCGCGGTCTGTGCAGTATGCGCAGCACCGCCTGGGCAAACGCGTCGGGTCCGGCAGCAGTGCAGGGGGATCGGCCCGGGAATGCGTCAATGCCTTCGAACGCCTGCGGTGTGCCGACGACGGGCGTATTCATCGCCAAGGCTTCCAGCACCTTGTTCTGAATGCCGCGCGCAATCTTGAGCGGCGCGATGGCTACGCTGGCATGCGCGATGTACGGTCGCACATCAGGCACGCGGCCGGTAACGTGGATCCCCGCACGCTCGGCAAGCGCACGCACCTGCCGCGCCGGGCGCGCACCGACAATGTAAAGGCGCGTCGCCGGTAACGCGGCGCGTACGCGCGCGAACACCTCGTCGGCGAACCACGTTACGCCATCGACGTTCGCGCGATAGTCCATCATGCCGGTAAAAACGATCGTCGGCCCTGCTGGATAGGGGCTTTCCGGCACTTTGCCCGGATCAAAAAAACCGCAATCGACGCCGTTCGAGATGCCGATCACTTTCGCATGGAATTCCGGTACCTGGTCGGCAAAAAATGCGGCCTCCGCATCGGAAACGAACAGGCTCGCATCGCAATCGCGCACCAGCCGCCGCTCGAGCACGGCGAGACGGCGTTGCTCGCGCGCGTAAATCGCGCGCTGCGGCCAAGCCGCACCCTGGCTGTACTGACGCCACTTTTCCGAATCGACGTCGACAAAATCCATGATCCTGCGAGGCGTGCCCGGCAATCGTTGCCGCAGATACGGGCCGACGCCGGACGAATAGCCGACGACAGCTGCGATTGGCCGCGTCGCCGTCACATTGCGTAACCATTGCCGCAGCCGCCTGCTCCGATAATGGCGCTCTGTCAGCGATTCACCGGTTGCGATCGCGGCAAGACTCCCAATCCGTGCAAGGCTCGGATGCAGCCGAATCGCGCAGACGCTTGCGCACATAGAATGCAGCGCGTCGAGGTAGCGCAAGTCTTCCGCGGCATCGACAAACGTGCCGAGATGCACGGCGTGGCGCGCCGCCAGATGCTCCAGGATGTGGTACGACCTGATCTTGTCGCCCTTGTCGGGCGGATACGGAATCCGGTGGGTGATAAAGACGACTTCTGCCATATTGTTCACCCGAGATTGCGCGCCAGCAGCGGGCCAACCAGCGTCGTCACCGGCAGCGGCAGGCGTTTCCATGTGTCGACGAGCAGCCGGTATTTAGGATTCGAAGGGCTCAGGTTAGGCATTGTCTTGCGCCGCACCAGCTTGTAGCAGTAGTGCAACGGTGCTGGTTCCCAGCCCCAATAGGTCTTGAACGCGAACGACCCGGTGCCGCGGCGGCTGCGGCCTGCATCGAAAACACGCGCGCCGCGTTCGCAGCCGCGGCGCATCAGCGCCCAGTAAAGGAAGTCATTGGCGCCCAGCGCGCGCGCTGCCCTGACGCCACCGCCGTAGTAAATCAACATTTCGTCGCGGAAATAGAAACTCATCATGCCGGCAAGTGGCCGGTTGTCCTGCGTGACGGTGAGAATTTCACAGTCGTCGCCGAATACCTGCTTGAGCAACGCGAGGTAGCGGCGTGAAAACACCGGTGTCCCAAGGTTACGAACCATTTCCGCATAAATGCGGTAGTGGCGGTCGATGTCCTGGTCGAGATCAAAGTTGAGTCCGGCGCGCTCGCCACGGCGCACCATGTTGCGGCGCTTGGCGCCGATCGCCTTGAAATTCGCTTGCGGGTCCGCTGCGAGCGGCGTTCGAAATGTGACGTAAAGAGTTTTCGCCGGCCAGTTGAGTTCGGATGTTTCGCGGTTGCGCAATTCCAGATAATCGACGCCGAGATCGTCGGCAAGATCGCAGGCCGCGTCGATAAGCACATCGTGCGCGGCGGCGTACGCGGCCAGGGGGCCGCCGTAGCTGCAAAACGGTGTCGACGAAAGCAGATTGCCGAACAGGCGGCTTTTGAGATGGGCGAGTGGCAGCACGGCACCAATCTCGCCGCCTCGCTCCGCATATAAATAGTGAGTCGCGTGGCCGAACGCCGCTTCGAGAACGCGTCGCCAGCCGGCGAGATGAAAGAAGGTCCCGCTCCCCTGGGCGCGCACGAACGCGTCCCAAGCCGCCTCCGTCGCGGCGGCGAGCGTGCGCACAGTCCAGGTTTCGGTGCTTTCCATCAGCATGCATGCGTCATCCGTGACGTCTCATGCGCCTACGTAACGGTCGGCACCGCCGCCGCGGTCGTAGGCTGCACGCTTGAATACGCCGCCGCGTCTTCGAGGAACACGCGGTCCATCCGGTCCCAGTGAAAATCCCCCAGCAGGCGAACGATTTTCGCCTCCATCCTGTCAAGATTGACGTAGTGGCGAAAGCGCGTCTTGAAATTCGTGCCGGCGACGCGCGGCTGCTCAGGGTCGATTTCCCATGGATGAAAATAGAACACGCCGGCGCGTCCGTCGGCGTCGTTGACGCGGCGCAGCGCCCAGCGAAACGTCGCATACGGCAGCAGCCGGAAATAGCCGCCGCCGCCGCAAGGCAGCTTGCGCCGTCCGATCTTCACAGTTGTTACGGGAATCTCCAGAATGCCCCCGGCGCGTGCGTAAAACGGGAAACGGGGCGCGCTCGGCATACCGTAGAGATCATGGCGGATCGGGAAGATACTCGAGCTGTAGCGGTAGCCGGCAGCATCAAGAATGTCGAGCGCCCACAATGTCGTGGCGCCAATCGAATAACTCGGCGCACGGTAACCCTTGACGGCTTCGCCGATTGTATCTTCCAGCAGCGACTTTGCGCGCACTACGTCATCGTGAAACTCCGCCGGCGACTGCTGGGTGATGCGCATATGGGCGTAGCCGTGGCTGGCGACTTCATGGCCGGCTGCGGCGATACGCCGCACCAGGTCCGCATGCCGCTCGGCGATCCAGCCGAGCACGAAGAACGTCGCGCGAATGCCGTGCTCGTCGAGCAGCGCCAGGATACGATCGGTATTGGCCTCGACCCGCGGCGGAATCTTCGTCCAGTTGTCGCGCCGGATATACGGTTCCAGTGCCGAAACCTGGTAATAGTCTTCGACGTCGATCGTCAGTGCATTGACTATCGGCGGCGCGTCGACCTGCAGAAGTTTCGGCAGCGCGTTCATGAGCCTGCGTCCTGGGAACGGCGCAGCGGCATCTGCATTTCCCCTTCCGGTGCTTCGCTCCTGCCGCCATTGGCTCCTGGCACGAGGTGCCGGCCCATGCTTTTCAATAAAAAATTCAGCTTCCGGTCAAGCGCCTGCAATTGCTCTTCGATCGGCCGCATCTGAACGCGTTGTGGTGCGGATGCGGATGCAGCCGGCACCGGCGGCTGACTCACCGCATCCCGCACCGTCGGCGGTGGCGGCGCAACCGGCGCGGGACCGACCTCATCGTTCATTTCGCCGATCACCGCCTTGATGTTGGCCACGTCGATAAAGTGCAATTCTTCGAGATAGCCGTAAAGCAGCGCCCGGTCCATCAGCATGTTGATGCGCCGCGGCACGCCGCCGCTCCACTTGTGCACTTCCTGAAACACGTCCGGCGCGATTCCAGGGGCATTGCGCCAACCCACCGCGCGCAGCCGGTAGATGATGTAATTGCGCGTCTCTTCGACCGACAACGGTTCGATCTTGTACCACGCGATTACACGCTGCTTGAGCTGCTCCATACCCGGTCCCTGGAGCGTGCCGCGCAATTCCGTCTGACCAACCAGAAATATCTGCACCAACGCGCGGCCTGCGACTTCGAGGTTCGACAGTACACGCAGTTCTTCGAGGGCCGCACGTGTCAGCGTCTGTGCCTCGTCGACGATCAGGAGAGCTCCCTCCCCCTGCTGGCAGCTCAGCAGCAGGTCGCGTTTCAGCTCTTCGAGCAACGATACTTTGCCGCGGCCTTCATGGCTCTGGCCGAAAGCCGCGGCCACCGCGGGAATCACGTCCGGTGCGTCGAGATTGGCCGAGGCGATGTTGGCCGTGAGCATGTGCCGCCCGGCAAGTTCTTTGTACAGCGCCTGGATCAGCAGCGTCTTGCCGGTACCGACGTCGCCGGTAATCACGACGAAGCCTTCGCGCTGCTCAAGGCCGTAGAGCAGGTACGACAGCGCGCGCTTGTGTCCGGTGCTTGGAAACAGAAAGCGCACGTCGGGCGTCAGTTGAAACGGCTTGCCGCTGAAGTTGTAAAACTGTTCGTACATTGGACGAGACTCAGAAGTATTTGGTCCATTCGGCGAGCACCGTATTGACGGTGTAATTGTCGACGCCGGTGCTCGTATGACGCAGCTCAT
>DASSOO010000321.1:0-2789 GCA_035700455.1 Gammaproteobacteria bacterium | reverse complement strand
GGCGGCCCCAACGGCGGCGATGGCGGGGACGGCGGCAGTGTCTGGCTGGTCGCCGAAAGCGGGATCAACACGCTCGCCGATTTTCGCGTCACGCGCAGCTTCCGCGCTGAGCGCGGCGCCAACGGCGCCGGCCGCGAAATGACCGGCAAGAGCGGCGCGGATCTGGAAATTCCGGTACCGGCCGGTACCCTCGTTTACGAAGCCGATACCAGTGAACTGATCGGCGACCTGACTGCGCCCGGACAGAGACTGCTGGTCGCCCGCGGCGGCTTTCACGGTCTCGGCAACACCCGTTTCAAGAGCAGCACCAATCGCGCGCCACGCAAAGCGACGCCGGGCACCCCTGGCGAACAGCGCAGCCTGCGTCTGGAACTGAAGTTGCTGGCCGATGTGGGCCTGCTGGGCCTGCCGAACGCCGGTAAATCGACCTTGCTGGCCGCAGTTTCGCAGGCGCGGCCCAAAGTGGCGGATTATCCGTTCACGACCCTGCACCCGCACCTGGGCGTCGTGCGCGTCGGGCCGGAGCGCAGCTTCGTCATGGCCGACATTCCAGGATTGATCGAGGGCGCGGCCAGCGGTGCCGGCCTCGGCATCCGCTTTCTCAAGCACCTGCAGCGCACCCGGCTGCTGCTGCACCTCATCGATGTCTCGCCGCTTGCGGAAGACCCGGTTGCCGGGGCGCGCGCGATCATTGGCGAACTGTCGCAGTTCGACGAATCGCTGGCGGCGCGCGAGCGCTGGCTGGTGTTCAACAAGATCGACACGCTGGTTGAAGCCGAGCGCGGGGCCCGGTGTGCGGAGATTGTGGCCGAACTCGGCTGGAATGGTCCGGTTTTCAGCATTGCGGCCGCTGCCGGCATCGGGACGGACGCATTGTGTGCGCGTATCATGGCCCGGCTGGAAGAATTGCGCGCAACGGAGGGGGAAAACGCATGAACATCGCCACGGTCAAAAGTCATATCCGCGACGTGCCCGATTTTCCCAAGCCCGGCATCGTCTTTCGCGACATTACGCCGCTGTTGGCGCATGCCGGTAGTTTCCGCTGGACGATCGAGCGGCTCAGGGAACAGGTGTCAGCGCATCGCCCCGACGGCATCGTCGCGATCGAGTCGCGTGGCTTCATCTTCGGTGCCGCGCTCGCGGCTGCGCTGGAACTGCCGCTGCAACTGGTGCGCAAGCCGGGCAAGCTGCCGTACCGCAAGATCGGCGTCACATACGAACTCGAATACGGCGCCGACGCCATCGAAGCGCACGAGGATGCCTTCCTCGCCGGCAGCCGCTACGCAATCGTCGACGACTTGATTGCGACCGGCGGCACCGCGGCGGCTACTGCGTCATTGATTCGCTCGCGCCAGGGCGACATTGCCTGCTGCGCGTTCGTGATCGAACTCGACTTCTTGCACGGCCGCGACAAACTCGCCGGCTATCCGGTCGAAAGCCTCCTGCACTACGACTCGGAGTAAGTGCCTAGGGCTGAGTGCCTGGGACTAGGTGAAGAGCGGCGAGCCTCGTTTTCTCTTTTTTGCGGAAGCTCGGCAAAGGCGGCTGTACCAGAACCTGGCCAAGACGTAGAGGTTGCAAATTCCCCTACTCAGTCCTAGGCACTCCTTCTCATCTATCCCGCTTCACAATAAGCTCCGCCAACTCCCGCAGTCCTTCGGCGGCTTCGCCGAATGGCGCGAGCGCATCGAGCGCCTGCCGGTAGAAATTTTCCGCACGCTGTTTGGCTGCCTCCATGCCTAGCAGCGCGGGGTAAGTTGCCTTGTCGTGCGCGATGTCGGCACCCTGCGTTTTGCCGAGCGTCGCGGTGTCTCCTTCGACGTCGAGAATGTCGTCGCGAATCTGAAATGCCAGACCGATGGATTCGGCGTAGTGGTCAAGATTTTCGCGTACGGCCGGGTTGATGTCCGGACGCGCGCAACAGGCCATGCCTACGCTTGCGCGAATCAGGCAGCCGGTTTTCAGGCGGTGCAGCGTTTCCAGTTCGTCGACCGTGAGACGCCCCCCTTCCGCTGCAAGATCGATCGCCTGTCCGCCGGTCATGCCCAGCGAGCCGGTGGCTTCGGCGAGCAGCGCGAGCATGCCGAGGCGTTCGCGTACCCGGCCGTCGGCAGCCTGCGCAAGTACATTGAAGGCCAGCGTTTGCAGCGCATCGCCGGCGAGGATCGCGGTGGCGACATCGAACGCTTTGTGCACCGTGGGCCGGCCGCGGCGCAGCGCGTCGTCGTCCATCGCCGGCAGATCGTCGTGAACCAGCGAGAAGGCATGGATTAGTTCCACTGCACAGGCGGCATCGTCGAGTTCAGAGGGATCGACGCCGAGCGCTTCGCCGGCGGCGTAGCACAGAAGCGGGCGGATGCGCTTGCCGCCGCCGAGGACGGCGTAGCGCATCGCGGCGTGAAGCCGCGCCGGCCGGCAGGCGGCGGCTGGCAGGCAGGTGTCGAGCGTACGCTCGACACGGGTCGTCAACTCGGGAATTCGCTTGAGGAAGTTCATGGCCAGGACGCTGTTGTTGTGCCAGCAGCCTATCGGCAAAACCCGGGTCTGTCCATTAGCTGCCGATTGGCCGCCTTGCCCGTGCAGGGCGGGAGTCTATACAATGAATTTGACGGACCTCGGCATGCCCGCGGCTCTCCACTGCCCCAAAGGATTGGCAGCCTGGGCGCAGCCAGAATAACGAAACATGGAGAAACGTTATGACCAGACCCGCCGGTTCCAGCGACTCAGGGAATGAGGCTGAAGATTACCAAGACCGGATCCTGCTTGGGGTCTCGAGAACCTTTGCGCTG
>DASSOO010000320.1:0-4730 GCA_035700455.1 Gammaproteobacteria bacterium | reverse complement strand
CGCCGCCTACAGCCCGCAGCGGCGTTCGAAGGTGCTGGTGAAGAAGCTGTGAAAGGCGCTCAAAAGCGATAACCGCAGAGGCGCAGAGACGCGGAGGAAACGCAGAGAAAAGCATTAGCCGCAAAGAACTTCTGAATTTCTGATTTTGTTTTTGCTTTTGTTTTCCTTTGCGTCCCTCTGCGCCTCTGCGGTGAAAGGTTTTTTGTTTTCCGTGGCGTCCTTGGCGCCTTGGCGGTTCATCCTTAACAGTGATGCCGGTTTACCGGAATGCGGCGACTGACCGATAATTGGTCTTTGAATGGCCGCGGCATCGCGGCTGCGACGTCGAGGAAATCATGGCAAGAATGGTGAATTGCGTAATACTTCAACGTGAGGCGGAAGGGCTCGATTTTCCGCCGTATCCGGGCGAACTGGGCAAGCGCATTTTTGAAAATGTCTCGAAGGAAGCCTGGAAACAGTGGCTCGAGCATCAGAAGATGCTCGTCAATGAAAACCGGCTCAATCTTGCAGACAAGAAGGCGCGCGACTATCTTGCGCAACAGATGGAGAAGCATTTTTTCGGTGGCGGTGCCGATACCGCAGTGGGGTTCGTGCCGCCGTCGAAGTAAACGGCCGTCCTATCGTTTCTTCCCGTTCTCGGACTGAGGAGAAAGAACCCGGCGGGAAAGGCGGTTGCTGTTTGGCTTGAAAGGACGGTACTCGATTCTCCAGGCGCCGCTGACCACCCCCGCCCGCCTGCGCGGGCTCCCCTCCTCATTCGAGGAGGGGAAATCACGAGCGGACGCCGACGATAGCGTTTATCCGCAGAGCGTGCTGCGACCTTCTCCCCTCCTCGAATGAGGAGGGGTGGACGCGAAGCGGACGGGGTGGTGAGCGGCATACATCGAAGGCAGTAAACCCAAACTGCCCCCACGCCATTCACTGACAGCTCTGCCGCCTTGCGCGGCGGGAGCCGGTCGTGACTACCCAGCAGTCAGCGTCTGCACCCCATCGGCCGTCGCCAGCAGCAGCACGTCGGCGCGGCGGCGCGCGAACAGGCCGTTGGTGACGACGCCGGCGATCTGGTTGAGCGTTCCTTCCAGTTCCACCGGGTTGAGAATCTTCAGGCCGCGCACGTCGAGCACGACGTTACCGTTGTCGGTAGTGAATCCCTGGCGCCATTCCGGCTGCCCACCGAGCCTGACCAGCTCGCGCGCGACATAGGAGCGCGCCATTGGAATCACTTCGACCGGCAGCGGAAAACCGCCGAGCACGTCGACCAGCTTGGCTTCGTCGGCAATGCAGATGAATTTCTTCGCCACCGCGGCAACGATTTTTTCTCGCGTGAGCGCGCCGCCGCCGCCCTTGACCATGTGCAGATGGCGCGTGATTTCGTCGGCGCCATCGACGTAGACCGGAAGGTCGCCGACACTGTTGAGATCGACAACGGGGATGCCCGCCTGCTTCAGGCGCTGGGCGGAAGCTTCCGAGCTCGCGACCGCACCTTCGACTCTGCCGCGAATCGCGGCGAGCTCGTCGATGAAGTAATTCACGGTCGAGCCGGTGCCGACGCCGACGATGCCGTCGGGCGGCAATTGCGCAATTGCGGCACTTGCCGCAGCGTGCTTCAGTTCGTCCTGGGTCATGGGAAAGCCTTGTGCCGGAAACGTTCAGTCGACTATACACCAATCCCTGTTGGCAGGATTCCGGATTCAGCGAACTTACCGACGCGCGGGCGCACTGCATGTTTCTGCTCCCTGACTCCTGTTTCCTGCCACGTCTTGGCCCTTGTGCTTCATTCCTGCTACGCTTTGAACTTTGTGCCGCGAGCGCGCTTCCATGCCTCACAACGATTATCTCGAACGCATTCTGTCATCGCGCGTCTACGACGTGGCGGTTGAAAGTCCGCTCGACCCCACGCCGGAGCTGTCCCGGCGCCTGAACAATACGCTGCTGATCAAGCGCGAGGATCTGCAGCCGGTGCATTCGTTCAAGCTGCGCGGCGCCTACAACAAAATGGCGCGGCTGCCGGCTGCCGCGCTCAAGCGCGGGGTGATCGCGGCGTCGGCCGGCAACCACGCGCAGGGCGTGGCGCTGGCGGCACAGCGCCTCGCCTGCAAGGCGACCATCGTGATGCCGGTGACGACGCCGCTGATCAAGCTGGAAGCGGTCAAGGCGCGTGGCGCGCGCGTGGTATTGCACGGCGATTCGTACGACGAAGCGTACGCGAAGTCGCAGTCACTGGCGCAACGCCGCGGTCTGACGTTCGTGCACCCGTACGACGACCCCGACGTGATCGCCGGCCAGGGCACGATCGGCATGGAAATCCTGCGCCAGCATTCGGGGCCGATCCACGCGATCTTAGTGCCGGTCGGCGGCGGCGGGCTGATCGCCGGCATCGCCGCCTACGTCAAGCGGCTGCGGCCCGAGACCAAGGTCATCGGCGTCGAGCCGGAGGACGCCGCGTCGATGTACCTGTCGCTGAAGGCCGGCCATCGCGTCAAGCTCAACCAGGTCGGACTGTTCGCCGACGGCGTGGCGGTGAAGCAGGTCGGCGAGGAAACCTTCCGCCTGTGCCGTGAGCTGGTCGACGACATGTTACCGGTTGATACCGATGCAATGTGCGCCGCGATCAAGGACGTGTTCAGCGACACGCGCGCGGTGCTGGAGCCCGCGGGCGCACTGGCGATCGCCGGCGCCAAGGCCTATGCGCGGCGCGAAAAGCTGCGCGGCAAGACGCTGGTGGCGGTCGCATCCGGCGCCAACGTCAACTTCGAGCGCCTGCGCTTCGTCGCCGAGGAAGCAGAACTGGGCGAGCAGCGCGAAGCGGTGTTCGCGGTAACCATTCCGGAACGTCCCGGCAGCTTCCGCCAGTTCTGTTCGCTGCTGGGGCCGCGCAACGTCACCGAATTCAATTACCGCTACGCCGACGCCGGCGAAGCGCAAGTATTCGTCGGCGTTGAAGTGCGCGACCGGCGGGAGACCGGCAAGCTGCTCGCTACGCTGCGGCGCAACGGCCTGAAGACGGTCAATCTCAGCGACAACGAACTGGCGAAACTCCACATTCGTCACCTGGTGGGCGGCCACGCGCCCAAGGTCGACAACGAGAGTCTCTATCGTTTCGAGTTTCCGGAACGTCCCGGTGCGCTGATGCGCTTTCTCAACAGCATGAGCCACAACTGGAACATCAGCCTGTTCCATTACCGCAATCACGGTGCCGATTACGGACGGGTGCTGGTTGCGATGCAGGTGCCGCCGCGCGACAGGAAGCAGTTCAAGGCCTTCCTTGCGCAACTCGGCTATCCCTACTGGGAGGAAAATGACAATCCGGCCTACCGGCTGTTTCTCGGCTAGCACGGGTACGATCGCGGCCGAAACGGACTACAATGAAACGCGCTGGGATACAGGCGGGAGGGCATGACATTAACGCTTAGACTGATAGCGGGTATCGTCCTGCTGCTGGCGGCGGCGGTGTGCTGCGCGAGTCAGGACGATGATTTTCTCGCGGCGCGCGATGCGTATCGCAACGGCGATGCGGCCACGCTTGCCCGCTACGCCGCGCAGTTGAAGGGCTATCTGCTTGAGCCGTACGTCGAATACTGGCAGATCAAGCGCAATCTCGATCAAGCCGGCGCCGACGCAGTGCGTGCGGTATTGAACGACGCGAAAAACGACGGCCCGCTCGAACAGCAGATACGCGCCGACTGGCTGGAGCAGCTGGGCAAGAACGGGCAGTGGGATCTGTTCGCGGCCGAATATCCGAAGCTCCTCGAACCGGACACTGAACTGCGATGCTACTGGCTGCAGACGCGGCTGGCAGCCCCCGGCAAGGACGACAAGGCGGTTGGCGAAGCGCGCGACTTGTGGCTCACCGGCAAGCGGCTGCCGGACAGCTGTGACACCGTTTTCCAGCTGCTTTCCCAGCAGGGGGATCTGCCGCAATCGGCTGTATGGGAACGGCTGCGGCTCGCGCTGAAACACGTCAACACCGTTCTCGCGCGGCAGATCGGCGCCTATCTTCCGGACGGTGCCGCACCGAGCCGGCGCGCGCTCAAGCGCGCCGCGTCGTCACCGCTGACCTATCTGCGCCGGCATCTCCACCTCAAGTCGCGCGCCGGACGCGAGCTGGCGATGTTCGCGGTGGAACAGATCGCGCGCAGCTCGCCGGAAAACGCGGCGGCACAGTGGGAAAAACTGGCGCCCGCGTTTCCTGCGGCCGATCGCGATTATCTGTGGGGCCGCATCGGCTTTCACGCAGCGCTGCAGCACGATCCGCAGGCGCTTGAATGGTACGGCCATGCCCAGCATCTGAGCGGCATCGAACTGGCGTGGAAAGTGCGCGCCGCGCTGCGCGTCGAAAACTGGCCGGCGGTGCTGGCGACGATAGACGCGATGCCGCCGCAGGAGCGCAGCGTGGACGCTTGGCGCTACTGGAAAGCGCGTGCGCTGAAAGCGCAGGGTGAGACCGCCGCGGCCGACGCGCTGCTGGTGCCGCTGTCCGCCGAATTCGGCTTTTACGCCCAGCTCGCGACGGAAGCGCTGGGACAACCGATCACGTTGCCGCGCACCAACTACACGCCCAGCGACAAGGACATCGCGGCCATTTCCGATTTGCCCGGCATTCAGCGTGCGCTTGCGTTCTACCGTCTCGATCTGCGCTACAACGGCACAAAAGAGTGGCTATGGGCGATCCGCGGGTTCGGCGACCGGAAACTGCTGGCAGCGGCGGAGCTGGCGCGGCGCAATCACAT
>DASSOO010000319.1:0-9595 GCA_035700455.1 Gammaproteobacteria bacterium | reverse complement strand
TAAAGCTGGGCGGCGAGCGTCTTGTTGGGCGCGAGCACCAGCGTCGGGCGCTGCTCGCGCTCGATGACGTTCGCGATCGTGAAGGTCTTGCCGGAACCGGTGACGCCGAGCAGCGTCTGCTTCGCGAGGCCCGCGCGAACGCCTTCCGTCAGCGCAGCGATGGCCTCCGGCTGGTCGCCGGCCGGCTTGTAGCCGGATTTGATATGAAAGCCCGCATCCGCCATTAGAAATTCACCCGGCGCTTCTTTATCATAAGTCGCTCAAACCTGTCCTGGACGACAACCCTTGACCATACGCCTTTCAGACCGCGTCGGCCGCATCAAGCCTTCGCCGACGCTGGCCGTCACCGCCCGTGCCGCCGCGATGCGCGCCGCCGGCCGCGACGTCATCGGCCTCGGTGCCGGCGAACCCGATTTCGACACCCCTGTGCACATCAGGGAGGCCGCGGTCGCTGCGCTGGAGCGCGGCGAAACCAGATATACGCCGGTGGGCGGCACCCCGGCACTCAAGCGCGCGATCATCAACAAGTTCAAGCGCGACAACGGTCTCGACTACGAGCCGGAACAGGTGATGGTGTCGGTCGGGGCGAAGCAGACGTTTTTCAACCTGGCGCTGGCGCTCCTGAATCCAGGAGATGAAGTCATCATCCCGGCGCCGTACTGGGTGTCGTACCCGGACATCGCGCTGGTGGCCGACGGTAAACCGGTCATCGTTTCCGCCGGCATCGAAACCCGTTTCAAGATTACACCGGAGCAACTCGCGGCCGCGATCGGCGCGCGCACGAAGCTCATTATACTGAACACGCCGTCGAACCCGACCGGCATGGCCTACACGCGCGCCGAACTCGCCGCACTCGGCGAAGTCCTCAAGGCGCACCCGGACATCGTCATCGCAACCGATGACATTTACGAGCACATCCGCTGGAGCGACGAGCCGTTTACGAACCTGGTGATGGCCTGCCCGGACCTTTACGACCGCACCGTTGTCGTCAACGGCGTTTCCAAGACCTACGCGATGACCGGCTGGCGGATCGGCTACTGCGGCGGCCCGGCGCCGCTGATACGCGCGATGACGAAAATCCAGTCGCAGAGCACCTCGAACCCCACCTCGATCGCGCAGGCCGCGGCGATAGCGGCGCTCGACGGCGACCAGGGCTGCATCGAACCGATGCGCCAGGCATTCCGCGAGCGGCATGAATATGTCGTTACCGCGCTTAACGCCCTGCCCGGCGTCCGCTGCCTTCCCGGCGACGGCACGTTTTATGCATTTGCGGATTTTCGCCAAGCCATCGAGCGCCTCGACGGCATTGCCGACGACGTTGCGCTCGCCGAACACCTCATCGAGCACAGCGGCGTCGCCCTCGTCCCCGGTTCTGCCTTCGGCGCCCCCGGCTTCCTGCGCCTGTCGTTCGCAACCAGCATGGAACAGCTTCACAAGGCGATCGCGCGCCTTAAGAATGCACTCAGCGAGCACCTGGAACCTGCCGCAAAAGCGTAAAAGGCTCTATCACGGTTGACCGAACGCTGCCGCTTATTTACCATACGCGGCTCCGCGAATCCCTTTGTTCCCCGGTAGCTCAGTCGGTAGAGCGGGTGACTGTTAATCACTAGGTCGGCGGTTCGAGCCCGTCCCGGGGAGCCATACAGCTTTTTCTCCTGTCATCGGCACGACCAAGTGCCGCCGCGATTTCGTCAACCTGCTCTTCCGGCGACTTGTCGATCTCGATTGTGATCGGACGCTCATCTGCGGTCGGCTCTTCGAGCGCAGCGTATTGACTTGCGAGCAATTCCGACGGCATGAAGTGGCCGTGGCGGGCGACAAGGCGGCCCGCGATCAGCGCCTGTTCGCCGCGCAGGTAGACCAGCCGCACGTCGGGGCGGTCGCCGATCACGATGTCGCGGTAGCGGCGCTTGAGCGCGGAACAGGTGACGACGCCGCAGCGGCCTTCATCGCGCCACGCGTCGATCCGGCGCGCGATGGCTTCAAGCCACGGTTTGCGATCCGCATCGTCGAGGGCGACGCCGCTGTGCATCTTGGCGATGTTGGCGGCACTGTGGAATTCGTCGGCGTCCGCGAACGGCCAGCCCAGCCGCCGCGCGAGCAGTTTGCCGATGGTTGTTTTGCCGGCGCCGGAAACGCCCATGACGACGACAATACGGGCGTGGCGAGCGCCCTCGCCGCTCACGAACCGGTTCGCCGTGCGGGTTGCGCCAGCACCGCACGCGTCTCGCGATCGATTTCGATATCTTCGCGCGCCGCAATGACGAATACCCGTGAAGCGGCGGCGGCCAAGCCGATATCGATATCCTCACGGACGTTCGTATTCGCGCTCTCGTCAATGCGCACACCCAGATGCGTGAGCCGCGCGCACGCGGCGTGACGCACGGTGGGCGAATGCTCGCCGATGCCGCCGGTGAAGACCAGCGCATCCAGGCCGCCGGCGGCAGCCGCCATCGCGCCGATGCCGGTCACGAGCCGCTGGACGAACACGTCGAAGGCGAGCTTCGCCGCCGCGTCACCGGCCTGCGCGCGCTTTTCGATTTCGCGCATGTCCGCGCTGCCGCCGAGCGCGAGCAGACCGGAGCGGCGTTCGAGTGCATTGGCGACTTCGCGCGGCGCGAGATGTTCATGCTCCTCGAGCCAGAGTACGAGGCCCGGATCGACGCTGCCCGAACGCGTCGCCATCACCAGTCCTTCGAGCGGCGTAAAGCCCATTGTCGTATCCACGCTGCGGCCGTTGACGACGGCGGCCAGCGACGCGCCGGCACCGAGGTGGCAGGTGACGATGCGCAACGTGTCAAGTGGCCGGTTGAGCATTGCAGCGGCGCGGCGCGACACGTACGCATGGTTCAGGCCGTGAAAACCAAAGCGCCGCACGCCGTAGCGCTCACGCCATTCGCGCGGTACCGCGTAGGTAGCCGCCGCTTCCGGCAGACCGGCGTGAAACGCGGTATCGAAACAGGCGACTGCTGGCACGTTTGGCAGCCGCGCGCTGACCGCATCGTATGCCGCCAGCGATTTCGGCTGGTGCAGCGGCGCCAGCGTTGTCAGGTCGCGCAACGCGCGCTCTACGTCCGCGTCGATGCGAACGGCATGCATAAATTGCGTGCCGCCGTGGACGATGCGGTGACCGACGGCGTCGGCCGCGGGCCAATCGCGCAATATGGCGTCGAGTTCCTCCGCACCGATACCCGTACTGCCGGTGTCGAGATCACAAGAACGCAGCACCCGTGTGCCGTCATCAACCAGGCGCAGCTTGAGACTCGACGAACCGGCGTTGACGACCAGCACGCGCACGATCAGTGCTGCCAGGTCCAGCCTGAAATCGCCGGGTCGTCCTCGCCCTCTTCGCGCGTGTAGCGGCGTGCGGCGAGCCGCGCGTCGGACATCTGTTGGCGTAGCACCGCCTGGCGGCTGCCGAGCGACGGCACGCGGTCGATCACGTCCATCACAAGATGAAAGCGGTCGAGGTCGTTGAGCATCACCATGTCGAACGGCGTTGTCGTCGTGCCCTCCTCCTTATAGCCGCGTACGTGGATGTTGTGGTGGTTCGTGCGGCGGTACGTCAGGCGGTGAATCAGCGTCGGATAGCCGTGATAGGCGAAGATCACCGGCTTGTCGGTGGTAAACAGCGCGTCGAATTCGCGATCCGGCAGCCCATGCGGGTGCTCGCTCGGCGGTTGCAGGCGCATCAGGTCGACAACGTTGATCACGCGCACCTTGAGCTCCGGCAGATGCTGACGCAGCAAATCGGCCGCGGCCAGCGTTTCGAGCGTCGGAATATCGCCGGCGCAGACGAGCACGACGTCCGGCTCGCCGTCGGTGTTGCACGCCCATGGCCAGATGCCCAACCCGCGCGTGCAGTGGTCGATCGCGTCGTCGATGTCGAGATACGTCAGCGCCGGCTGCTTGCCGGCGACGACCACGTTGACGTACTGCTTGCTGCGCAGGCAGCGGTCCATCACCGACAGCAGCGTATTGGCGTCCGGCGGCAGGTAGACGCACACGATCTCGGCTTTCTTGTTGACGACGTGATCGATGAACCCCGGGTCCTGGTGCGAGAAGCCGTTGTGATCCTGGCGCCAGACATGCGACGACAACAGGTAGTTCAGCGACGCGATCGGCGCACGCCAGCTCAGTTGGTTGGTGACTTTCAGCCACTTTGCGTGCTGGTTGAACATCGAGTCGATGATGTGAATGAAGGCTTCGTAGCAGTTGAACAGCCCATGTCTGCCGGTGAGCAGATAGCCTTCCAGCCAACCTTCGCACAAGTGCTCGGAGAGCACTTCCATCACCTGCCCGCGTGGCGCGAGATATTCGTCGCCCGGCTCGATGCGTGCTTCCCAGACGCGATTGGTTGCACCGAATACAGCCTCGAGCCGGTTCGACACGGTTTCGTCCGGACCCATCACGCGAAAACGATCCGGGTTTGCCGCGATCACATCGCGCAGAAATTTGCCCAGCACGCGCGTCGCTTCGCGCTGCTCGACCGCCGGGTGGTCGACCGGCACCGCATAGTCGCGAAAATCCGGCAGCACGAGTTCGCGCAGCAGCAACCCGCCGTTGGCGTGCGGATTCGCGCCCATGCGCCGGTTGCCGCGCGGCGCCAGTTCTCGCAGCTCCGGCACCAGCCGCCCCTGTTCGTCGAACAGTTCCTCCGGATGGTAGCTCTTCATCCATTCTTCGAGCTGTTTGCGATGCTCCGGGTTGGCGCGCGTTTCCGGCAGCGGCACCTGGTGCGAATGAAAGGTGCCCTCCACCTTCACGCCATCGACTTCTTTCGGCCCGGTCCAGCCTTTCGGCGTACGCAGCACGAGCACCGGCCATTGCGGCAGAAATGTTTCAGCCCCGTCCGTGCGTGCCTTGCGCTGAATCGCGGCGATCTCGTCGAGTACCGCGTCGAGTTCGGCGGCGAACTGCTGGTGCACTTTCGCCGGTTCGTCGCCCGACACGAAGTGCGGCTTATAGCCGCAGCCGCGCAGCGAGTCCTCGAGCTGATCTTCGGGGATGCGCGCGAGCACCGTCGGATTCGCAATCTTGTAGCCATTCAGATGCAGTACCGGCAGCACCGCTCCGTCGGTCACCGGGTTGAGGAACTTGTTCGAATGCCAGCTCGCGGCGAGCGCGCCGGTTTCCGCCTCGCCGTCGCCGATAACGCAGAGCGCAATCAAATCTGGATTATCGAAAACCGCCCCGTAAGCATGCGCGAGCGAATAGCCGAGCTCGCCGCCCTCATTGATGGAGCCCGGCGTTTCCGGCGCGACATGGCTGGGAACGCCGCCCGGGAACGAAAACTGGCGGAACAGCTTGCGTAGGCCGTCTTCATTCTGGCCGATGTGCGCATAAACTTCGCTGTAAGTACCTTCGAGATAGGTATTGGCGACAAGCGCAGGGCCGCCGTGTCCCGGGCCGGTGATGTAAATCACGTCGAGGTCGCGCTCGCGGATCGCGCGATTCATGTGCGCGTAAACCAGGTTGAGGCCGGGCGTCGTGCCCCAGTGGCCCAGCAAGCGCGGCTTGATGTGCTCAGGCTTGAGCGGTTCGCGCAGCAGCGGATTGTCGAGCAGGTAAATCTGGCCGACGGAAACGTAGTTGGCCGCACGCCAGTAGGCATCGAGCGCAGCCAGCGTTTGCGCATCCAGCGGGCCTTCGGCCTCGACTTCGGGAATGTGCGCGGTGGAAAAGTGATGTGCCATGTTCGCCTCCTTGCGAAAAAAACCGCATCTGCCGGACTGATGCTGCGTTGCGAGCCCACCTCCGGTGCTCATTGGCTACTCGGCGGATCCGCGCCTTGCCTGAGCCTCGGCAGCCGCAATTTTTTGGCGTTACCTCAATTGGAGCCTCTACTGCAGCAGCCGGCGGGCGCGCTCGCAGACATTGTCGACCGTAAAGCCATATTCGCGCATCGCGACGTCCCCGGGGGCGGAGGCGCCGAATTTCGTGACGCCGAGCACGTCGCCGCGCTCGCCGACGTAGCGGTGCCAGCCCTGCGGGCTGCCGGCCTCGACCGCGAGGCGCGCGTGCACGTCGGGCGGCAATACTGCGTCCCGATACTCGCGCGGCTGCGCATCGAACAGGTCCCAGCTCGGCATCGAGACGGCGCGCGCCTGGATGCCTTCCTTCGCCAGTTGTTCGCGTGCCGCGACGATCAGGCCGACTTCCGAGCCGGTCGCGATCAGCACGATATCCGCTTTACCCTGCGGTGCGTCCGCAAGCACGTAGGCGCCCCGGCGCAATCCGTCGGCCGGTGCGTAAATCCCGCGGTCGAGCGTCGGCAGGTTCTGGCGCGTCAGGATCAAGGCGACCGGGTGATCCGCCGCTTCGATCGCGACCTGCCACGCCACCGCGGTTTCGTTCGCATCCCCCGGACGAATCACGCTCAGTGCCGGCACCGAGCGCAGCCCGGCAAGCTGCTCGACGGGCTGGTGCGTCGGCCCGTCCTGGCCGAGCGCAAGGCTGTCGTGCGTGAACACGAAGACCGCATGCAGCTCCATCAGCGCTGCGAGGCGCATCGGCGGGCGCATGTAATCGGAGAATATAAGGAAGGTTGCGCCAAACGGAACCAGGCCGCCATGCGCGGCGAGCCCGTTGACGATAGCGCCCATCGCGTGCTCGCGCACGCCGAAATGCAGGTTGCGGCCGGCGTAGCTCCAGCCGCCGCCCTGCGAACCTTCGCGGTCCTCCGCCGCGGCCCCGGGAGGCTGAAAATCGCCCTGATCCTTGAGGCCGGTGTATGTCGAGGGATTGAGGTCGGCTGAGCCGCCGACGAGCGCGGGCAGCCGCGCCGCAATCGCGTTCATCACCTTGCCCGAAGCAACGCGCGTCGCGATGCCCTTGGCATCGGCCGGAAATTCCGGAATGTCCCGATCCCAGCCGTCCGGGAGCTCATTGCGCAGCCGCCGCTCGAGTTCGCGTGCCGGCTCCGGATGGACTTTTGCGTAGTCGCGCAAGCGTGCGTTCCAGTCGGTCTCGGCGCGCCTGCCCTGCTCGACCGCCGCACGAAAATGGGCGCGCGCATCGTCCGGCACCAGAAACGCGGGCTCGATCGGCCAGCCGAGATTTTCTTTCGCCAGCCGCACTTCTTCTTCGCCCAGCGGCGAGCCATGCGCCTCGTAACTGTCCTGCTTGTTGGGCGCGCCGTAGCCGATATGGGTGCAGACGATGATCAGCGACGGCCGCCGGGTCTCCGCGCGCGCGGCTTCGATCGCCTGCTCGATGGCATCGAGATCGTTGCCGTCGGCGATCTTCTGCACGTGCCAACCGTAGGACTCGAAATGCTGCGCGCGATCCTCGGTAAACGTCATGTCGGTACCGGCCGCAAGCGTGACGCTGTTGTTGTCGTACAGGTAGATCAGCTTGCCGAGTTCGAGGTGGCCGGCGAGCGACGCGGCTTCGGAGGCGACGCCTTCCATCAGGTCGCCGTCGCTGACGATGCCGTAGGTGTAATGGTCGATGATCCGGTGCCCATCGCGGTTGAAATGCGCGGCGAGGTGCGCCTCGGCCATCGCCATGCCGACGCCGTTGCCGAAGCCCTGTCCCAGCGGCCCGGTCGTGACTTCGACGCCGGGCGTCAGTTCGCGTTCCGGATGCCCGGGCGTGAGGCTGCCCCACTGCCGAAAGCGCTTGATTTCATCGAGCGGCAGATCGTAGCCGGTCAGGTGCAGCAGGCTGTAGAGCAGCGCCGAGCCGTGGCCGGCGGACAGGATGAAGCGGTCGCGGTCGTACCATTCCGGGTTCGCAGGCGAATGCTTGAGGAAGCGCGTCCACAGCACGTAGGCCATCGGTGCGGCGCCCATAGGCATGCCGGGGTGACCGCTGTTGGCGTTCTGCACCATGTCGACCGACAGAAACCGCAGCGTATTGATGCAGGTTTCGTCGAGTGCCGCGGATGTCATCTGCGAGGCAGGTTCGGAATTCATGGGCCCTCCATGGATTGCTGGGTGCTAAAGTCGAAGCAGTTTCGTGGCCGGCACGTCGGTTACAACGTGCGCCCGGGCGCGTTCCACGTGTCCGGCGGGGATAGTGCTATCGCCGGCGATGAGCCGGTCGAGCATCGCGGCCTTGGCGTCACCGCTCACCAGCCAGAGCACGTGACGCGCGCGGTTGAGCACCGGATACGTCAGCGTCATGCGCCGGTGGCCGTGGTAGACGCCGGTCAGTGCGACGTCCGCATCGGTCGCGCCGAGCACGGCATCGCCCGGCACCAGCGAGGCGGTGTGACCATCGTCGCCGAGGCCGAGGTGCACGACGTCGAGCACCGGCGGCGTGCCGGCAAGCTGCTCGAGCTGCGCCGCATAATCGCGCGCGGCCGCGGCCAGGTCGTTCGCGTCGACCGGCATCGCCCGCACCTGCGCCGGCTCGAGCGGCGCGTGCGCGAGCAGTGTCTCCTCGATCAACGTCAGGTTGCGATCCGCGCTGCCGCGCGGCGCCACGCGCTCGTCGACCTGCACGATCCGCAGTGCCGGCCATGGCAGCGGCTGTCGGGCAAGTTCGAGCAGCATCTGCCGCGGCGTCGTGCCGCCGCTCAGGGCCAGTATAAACCTGCCGCGGGCGGCCGCCGCTTCGCGCGCGCGATCGGTAATCCAGCGCGCCGCCTGCGCCGCCGCGGCCGCGGCGTCGGGCTGCGTGTCCAGCGTCAGGGGGCGCGGCCCGTTCATGCTTCGGCCGCGGGCATGTGCCAACCGCCGTAGTGCGAAATCATGTCGTTGGCGCCTTCCGGACCCCAACTGCCGTCCTCGTACTGGTGCAGCGGCGTGTCGTGCGCGAGGACCGGATCGACGATGCGCCAGGCGGCTTCGACGCCGTCCTCGCGGTCGAACTGCGACGTATCGCCATGCATTGCCTCACCGATAAGCCGTTCGTAGGCGCTCAGGCCGTTGCGCTGGCTGTCGCAAACGTAGAGTTCCACGTCCTCGCCTTCGATCGCGATGCCGGGCTTCTTGGTGCGCACGCCGATGCCGATCGCCAGCCGATCCGGCCCGAGCCGGAAACGGACATAATTGGAGCGCGCCGGGAATGGCTCGGCGAATACCTGTTGCGGCGGACGGTGGAGTTCGACCAACACCTCGGTCGCCGTCATCGCCAGGCGCTTGCCGGCGCGGATGAAGAACGGCACGCCTTCCCAGCGCCACGAGTCGATGTGCAGGCGCACCGCGGCGTACGTTTCGACGTTCGAATCGTGCGCGACGTCCGGTTCGCTCCGATAGCTGCGGTATTGGCCGCGCACCAGGCTGCCGCCGGACAGCGGCCGGATTGCGCGCAGCACCTTCACCTTTTCGTCGCGCAGCGCTTCGCCGCCGGAGCCGACCGGCGGCTCCATCGCCAGCAGTGCGACGACCTGCAGCATGTGATTCTGGATCACGTCGCGAATGGCGCCAAGTTCTTCGTAGAGCTTGCCGCGACTGCCGATACCGAACTGCTCGGCCATCGTGATCTGCACGCACTTGACGTAATTGCGGTTCCAGATCGGCTCGAGAAAGCTGTTGGCAAAGCGGAAATACGACAGGTTCATCACCGTCTCTTTGCCGAGATAGTGATCGATGCGGAAGATAGCTTTTTCGCGGAACACGCTGCGCAGCGTGCGGTTGAGCGCCTG
>DASSOO010000318.1:0-3936 GCA_035700455.1 Gammaproteobacteria bacterium | reverse complement strand
GGACCTGT
Source organism: Gammaproteobacteria bacterium (assembly GCA_035700455.1). Taxonomy (GTDB): domain Bacteria; phylum Pseudomonadota; class Gammaproteobacteria; order Natronospirales; family DASSBR01; genus DASSBR01. Next base: position 3,928 of record DASSOO010000318.1, on the reverse strand, counting down.
CGGTAATGCACGATAACGCGTCGGCGATCAGTCTTTACGAGAAACTCGGCTTCCAGCGTGTGCCGGTGTTCTGCATCAAGCACAAAAATCCGATCAACGAGCAGTTGTTTATCGGGCCGCAGCCGGAAGCGCGATTCAATCCCTACGCGACGATCATCATCGACGAGGCGCGTCGCCGGGGCATTGCCGTCGAAACCATCGATGCCGAACACGGCTACTTCTCGCTGCACTTTGGCGGCCGCGACATCGTCTGCCGCGAAAGTCTGAGCGAAATGACGAGCGCGATTGCGATGAGCCGCTGCGACGACAAACGCGTCACGTCCAAACTGCTTGCGAGCCACGGCCTCAGGGTGCCGGCACAGCAGCCGGCGGGCGGACCCGATGCAAACGCCGCGTTCCTGCGCCGCCACGGCGCCGTCGTCGTCAAGCCCGCGCGCGGCGAACAGGGTCGCGGCATCAGCGTCAATATTCGCAACGAGGAGGAGCTTGAGGCGGCGATCAAGCGCGCGCAGGCGATGAGCGACGGGGTATTGCTCGAAGCCTTTGTCGAAGGTATCGAACTGCGGCTGGTCGTCATCGACTGCCGTCTTGTTGCCGCGGCGGTACGCCGGCCGCCGCAAATCACCGGCAGCGGACAGCACACGGTGAAGACGCTGATCGAAAAGCAGAGCCGGCGGCGCGCAGCCGCGACCGACGGCGAAAGCCGCATCCCGATCGACGACGAAACCCGCCGCTGCATCGGTGCGCAGGGCTACGGGCTCGACGACGTGCCGCCGGCGGGTGAGACATTACGTGCGCGTGATGCTGCCAACCTGCACGTCGGCGGAATTCTTGAAGATGTGACCGACGACATCAGCCCGGCGCTGCGGGTGACAGCGGAAGAGGCCGCGCGCATCCTCGATATTCCGGTCGTCGGCCTGGACTTCATCGTTCAGGCGATCGACGGCGACGACTACGTCATCCTCGAAGCCAATGAACGTCCCGGGCTTGCCAACCACGAGCCGCAACCGACCGCAGAGCGGTTTATCGATTTGCTGTTTCCGCACACCGCAAGTTGACGCCGCTTTCCGGCCGCATCAATACCGGCGCCCGCCGTGACGGGTGCCGCCTCGGGCTGCGACATGAGGGATAAAGATGCCCAAACTGAAGATTGAAACGGATTACCTCGCAACCGTCATGCTCGAGCTGCTGCGCATGCCGAGCCCGACCGGCTTTACCGACGAAGTCGTTCGCTACGTCGGCGAGCACCTGAAAGAACTGGGTATTCCGTTCGAGCTGACCCGCCGCGGCGCGATCCGCGCCGACATCAAGGGCCGGCAAGCAAGTCCCGACCGCGCAATCGTCGTGCATCTCGATACCATCGGTGCGATGGTCAAGGCGCTGAAAGACAACGGCCGGCTGGAAATCGTGTCCGTCGGCACCTGGTCGGCGCGCTTCGCCGAGGGCGCGCGAGTTACGATCTTTACCGACACCGGCCCGTTGCGCGGCACGATCCTGCCGCTGAAAGCTTCCGGGCATACCTTCGCCGACGAAGTCGACACGCAGCCGGTCGCATGGACGAACGTCGAAGTGCGCGTCGACGAAGTCATCCACAGCCGCCAGGACCTGATCGACCTCGGTCTCAACGTCGGCGACTTCATCGCCGTCGATGCGAACCCGGAACTCAGTGCCAACGGTTTCATCAATGCGCGTCACCTGGACGACAAGGCCGGTGTCGCCGTGCTGCTTGCCGCCGCCAAGGCGCTGATCGAGAACAATGCACAGCTGCCGGTGGACTGCCACTTGCTGTTCACGATTTCCGAAGAAGTCGGCTCCGGCGCATCCGGCATCCTGCACCGCGACGTCGCGGAGATGGTGACGATCGATACCGCCACCAACGCACCCGGGCAGAATACCCGTGAATTCGGTGTCACTATCGCGATGATGGATTCCGACGGGCCGTTCGATTACCACCTCGCGCACAAAATGATCGACTTGTGCGAAAAGCACCGCATCGAATACCAGCGCGACGTGTTCCGCTACTACCACTCCGACAGCGCCTCGGCTATCGAGGCCGGCAACGATATCCGCACGGTCCTCGTCTGCTTCGGTACCGACGCGACCCACGGCTACGAACGTACGCATATGAGCTCGTTGGGCGCACTTGCCGAACTGGTGAGTTGCTATGCGCAGAGCGAGCCGACTTTCATGCGCGACAAGGAAGAACTCGCACCGCTCGAAGGCTTCTCGTCGCTGCCCGTCGAGGAACCGGGCGAAGCGGTCGGACAATAGAATAGACCGCACGCAACCCGCAAGGAATCTGGAATGGAACAACGCGCGCCCGGGCCCCAAGCCTCCACCATCGGCCCGGCTGCACGGGCATATCCGACCTTTACGGTCCCGCGGATCGCGGCGCTACGACCCGCACCAGATGGCAATGCTCGACAGCGAACGCCGCTGACGGATCGGGCACCGACCGCTGTTTGAAAACCCGGCCTTGGCTTTACAGCTTCAGGCTGCCGCTATAGCGAAAATGCGTCGTGCCGGCGGTGTCGGTGGTGCCGAGAAATCGTAGCGCCTGTTTCAGGTTCGCGTCGGCGCCGGTGCGGGCGGCGAGGGTACCGCTGGCCTGATAGCGTCCGCTGCCGTCGACGCTGAGATTGCCGTTGAGCCGAATCGGCCCGCCGGTATCGCGGGCACTGGCCCGAATGCCCTTGTCGCCGGTGGTGAAGATCGCGACATAGCCGCCGAGCGGCATCGGCTGCGGCCACAGCGCCTGCACGTGGTCGAGGGTGATGCGGCCATCGAGAGCTGTGGGCCGGTTGTGGTCGAGGATCAGACGGTCGATTGCAAGCTGCACGCGTCCGCCGGCGCTCGCAGCCGGCAAGCCGAACCAAGGCAATAGCGTCGCGAGATCGAGTTGGCCGTCGACGTTTTGCAGCGCGATCGCGCCGCCGGGCTTGATAACCGCCTCACCGGTCAGATCGGTCGCCGTGCCGTGTACGTGCAAATCGTAATCGAGCCGCCCCAAAAACAGCGGCCAAAAATGGATGCTCCAGCTCACGCGGCCGAGTGCGGCGCCATCGACGACCAGCGCGCGCGCTTCGCCGCTCCAGGGTGTGCCCTGCGGTGCGACGATCGCGATGTTGCCGTTTGCCGGCAGCACCCAGCGGAAAATCGCCGATGCCGGCAGCGTCAGCGCGAGAAACAACAGGTAGAAGAACAGGCCTGCGCCGGCCAGTAACGCTATGCGGCGCTTCATTGCGCACGCTCGAATGTGACGTCGGCGTTAACGGTACCGGGCGCGTCGGCTCGCTGGACGTTGAGCGCGCTGATTGCGACGCCGCTTTGCGCCTGCAACTGGCCGAGCCACTCGATCAGCGCATCGAACGGCGCGGCTTCGAGATGCACCTGCACGCTCTTGTCGCCGCGCGGCTGAAACTGCTTGATATTGGCGCCGATTGGCGAGCTCTGCGCCGTCTGCTCGACGACCGCGAACAGCGACCGGTTGACGGTAGCCGCCGCATGCGGTGCCGCGCGTTCGAGTTGCTTTAAGCGCGGCGCGGCCTGCTGCATCCAGGCGAGCGTTTGCGCATCGGCCTCGACACGTGCGGCGAGGGCGGTTTTCGCGTTCAGCCACGGCGACACGATCGCGAGCCACAGGATGATAAGCAGCAGGACGATGCCGCCGGCGGTGACTATCCGGCGCTCGCGCGGCGCAAGTCCGCCATACCAGGCGCGCGCGTCGTCCCAGGCCTTCATGGCGCACCGCCAATGCGCAGCCGGCCGTCGACACTTTTGCCGGCCGCGTTCGCCGACTCGATCGCGACGGTGAAATTGGTCGCGCCGGCTAGTTGGTTGCGCAAGTCATCGAGCGTTTTTACGTCCGGCGTCGTCAATTGCAACTCGACGATTTCATTGTGATACGACAGCGCCGTCACGCCGGTCG
>DASSOO010000317.1:0-2918 GCA_035700455.1 Gammaproteobacteria bacterium | reverse complement strand
CGCGCATATCGCAAGCTCGCGCGCAAGTATCATCCGGATGTCAGCAAGGAAGCCAACGCGGAAGAGCAATTCAAGGAAGTGCAGGAGGCCTACGAAGTGCTCAAGGATCCGGAAAAGCGCGAAGCCTACAACCAGCTCGGCCAGGACTGGCGCGAAGGCCAGCAGTTTCGCCAGCCGCCCAACTGGGACTCCGGCGGCTTCGAGTTCCGCGGTGGCGGTTTCACCGGCGCCGATACCGGCGGTTTCAGCGACTTCTTCGAGTCGCTGTTCGGGCGCGGTTTTCGTGCCGGTCCGGGTGCCGCGCCGGGCTTCCACGCGCGCGGCGGCGAGGACCAGTTCGCGCACATCGAAGTGACGCTCGAAGAAGCCTACGGCGGCGCGACGCGCGCCATTCAGCTCGAGAGCCCGGCAGTCGATGCACGCGGGCGCGTGAGCATGACGCGGCGCACGCTCAACGTTCGCGTGCCGGCGGGTGTCACGGAAGGCCAGCAAATCCGGCTTGCCGGGCAGGGCGCACTGGGCGGCGATCTCTACCTGCAGGTGAGCATCCGGCCGCACCGCGTGTATCAACTCGAAGGGCGCGACGTGTCGCTGACGGTGCCAATCGCGCCGTGGGAAGCGGCGCTGGGGGCGAAAATCGAGGTGCCGACGCTCGGCGGCAACGTCACTGCGACGGTGCCGCCCGGCGCGCAGGCAGGTCAGAAACTGCGCCTCAAGGGCCGCGGCCTGCCCGGCAAGCCGCCCGGCGACCAGTACCTGGTGCTCAAGATCGTGGCGCCGCGCGCCGACACCGACGCGGCGCGCAAGCTCTACCGGGAGATGGCGGACAAGCTCGCCTTCGATCCGCGCGCCGGAGCCTGGTAATGAGCGCGAAACGCATTAACGTCCTTGAAGCCAGCGCCGTCGAAAGCGATACGCTGTACACGCTCAGGCAGGTTTGCCGGTCGACGGGTGTGCACGCCGAGGAAATTGTCGAAATGGTCGAGGTCGGCCTGCTTGAGCCGCGCGGCCACGGGCCCGACGAGTGGCGGTTTCCGCCGTACACGCTGGTGCGGGTACATTCAGCGCTGCGGCTGCGCCGCGATCTCGAGGTCAACCTGCCCGGTGCCGCGCTGGCGCTGGAGCTGATGGAAGAAATCAGGCGGCTGCGCGAGCGGCTGGCGGCGCTGGAGCGCGAGCAACCGCGCTGACGATGGTCGTCGTTCGTGCGCGTGCGCCTGCGTGAATGACAGGCGATAAAAACAAAGGGCCGATAATGAAGGGAGAGCGTGCGCTTCCTCGCTGACATCTGGCCGTATCTGTTTGCGGCCTCATCGCTGGTGCTCGCGATCGCGACCACCGTGCATGCCATCCTGAACAAGGAAGACACCGCCGCGGCGGTTGCCTGGGCGGGCGTCATCTGGATGGTGCCGGTGCTTGGGCCGCTGGTGTACGTCGTGCTCGGCGTCAACCGCATTAACCGGCGCGCGCAGTCGCGACGTCACGCGATGCGCCGCTTCGGCGGCGAAACCGGCGCCGATTCAATCGCGCAAAAACTTGATTGGGCGGAAACGGAACTCGGCCCGCTGATCGCGCTGGTCGACAAGATCACGCGGCGGCGCGTATTGAGCGGCAATGCATTTCAGCCGCTCGTCAACGGCGATGGCGCGTACCCGGAAATGCTCGCCGCGATTCATTCGGCGGAACGCTCGATTACGCTGACGACCTACATCTTCAACAACGATTCGGTCGGCCGGCAGTTTGTCGATGCGCTGGCGCTTGCCGTGCGCCGCGGCGTTTTGGTACGCGTACTCGTGGACGCTGCCGGCACGCGCTATTCGTTTCCGTCGATCATGGGGCCGCTGCGCCGCGCCGGCATTCGTTGCGCGCGCTTCATGCCGACGTGGCTGCCGTGGCGCATGGCGTACATGAACCTGCGCAGTCACCGCAAGGTGCTGGTCGTCGACGGCCGCATCGGCTTTACCGGCGGCATCAACATTGCGGAGGGCAACCAGCTAGCCGCGCACCCGGCGCGACCGGTGCAGGACCTGCATTTTCGCATCGAAGGCCCGGTCGTGCGCCATCTGCAGGAGGTGTTCGTCGAGGACTGGACGTTCACGACCGGCGAAATACTTGAGGGCGAAGCGTGGTTTCCGGAGCTGGAAGCGGCCGGCGATTCGCTCGCGCGAGGTATTCCCGACGGACCCGACGATACCTTCGACCGCATTCGCCAGATCGCTTTCGGCGCGATCACCTGCGCGCGCGAATCGATCATTATCGTCACGCCGTACTTTCTGCCGGACTCCGCGCTGATCAACGCGCTCAATACCGCCGCGATGCGCGGCGTCGGCGTCGACATCGTGCTCCCGTCGGAAAACAACCTGCTGTTCGTGCAGTGGGCATGCATGGCGCAGATCGAGCGAGTGCTGCGCTGGGGCTGCCGCGTCTGGCTCACGCCGCCCCCGTTCGATCACACCAAGCTGATGATCGTCGATCGCGCCTGGACGCTGCTCGGCTCGTCGAACTGGGACCCGCGCAGCTTGTCGCTGAACTTCGAATTCGACGTCGAGTGTTACGACGAAGGTCTCGCCGGCACGATGACCGAACTCGCCAAGATCAAGATCGCCGCCGCCCGCCAGCTTACCCGCGACGACGTACGCAACCGGCCGCTGCCGATCCAGTTACGCGACGGCGTGATGCGGTTGTTTTCGCCGTATCTGTAGAAATGGTAAGTGGTTCGGGGTTAGTGGTTAGTGGTTTAAGAGAAAAGTGCCCGGGACTGGGTGCCTAGGACTGAGTTAAAGAGCAATAGAGTGCGTACAGAGCGAACGCGAACGCGATCTTGTTCTTTACCCCTCACCACTTACCACTTACCGCTCACCACGGATCCATTCGATCAATGCCTCCATTCTCCCGAAATGACTCCCTTTCCAGTAGAT
>DASSOO010000316.1:0-4497 GCA_035700455.1 Gammaproteobacteria bacterium | reverse complement strand
CTGATATGGTCGTCGTTGCCCTGGTCGTTGTCGCGCTGCAGCGTGTGAACCGCGATCTGGTCCGGATGCGGGTCGATGTTCGTGAAGCCGAAGTAGATGTGCTGCGCGTCGATGAGTACGCGCACCTCGGTCCTGTACGGCGTCGGTGCGCCAGGGTGCGGGTCCTGCTGGGTCAGCGTGATGAGCTGGGCATTCTTCCATGCCGGCTCGTCGAGGCGGCCGTCGAGCGTAACTGTGTGCGGGGCAACCCGCAGCGCAGCGGCTGTTGGCGAGAGCGGATTCGCAGCGGCTAATGCGGCCGGCGCCAGTATTGCGAGCATGAAGGCCATTGTTATTGCGCGACCGAACATTGTTGCTCTCCGTTTAGCAGGCACAAAGGTTCCCCACCGGTTGCTCCGGCAACCGACCAATGATGTGTTCTTGAATAAGATGCGCGAACGGCGGAAAGGGTTTAGCCGGTACGCATGTTACAGCTTGTCGAACTCGCGCTTGAGGTCGTAGCCGCGGTCCGTGACGATTCTTTCGAGCGTGCGCACGCGTTCCTCGAGGCTCTCGAGCCGTGCGTTCGACTGCGGGTGGTCTCGCATTTCAGTCTCGCGGACCCGCAGGTAATGTCTGATGATCGCGCTCGCCATCACGACGATGACGATGCCCAGAACCATGATCTCTCCGCCATTCATCGTTCTTCTCCGTTTTCGAGATCGCGAAATTCTTTGTCCAGGTCGTAATGCCGCGAGGTCACGTAGCCTTCCATGCGCTGCAGGCGCAGGTCCATTTCGCGAAAGCGGTGGCGTACGTCGCGAAACGTCTCGGCGGCGGAGCGGCGCACACTGCGCCAGTATTGGTCGTCGGTATCCCACTCGTAAAGCTTGTCGGGCTTGATCGGCAGCAGGAAGCCGAGCACAAAGTACACCAGCAGCGTCGCCGGCGGGAACCAGCACAAGGCGATGATCGCGAGAATGCGCACGAAGGTGACGTTCCAGCCGAAGTAGTCGGCGAGGCCCGCGCATACGCCCATGATCTTGCCGTTGTCGCGGTCGCGGTAAAACCGCTGCGCATGCCAGTTACTGTGGTCGTTGTTCATCTCCGTCTCCGTCAGCCGCGGCGCGCGTGCATGCGCCAGAAAGTGCGCTCGCCGGCGTGGCCGCAATAGCGCAGCGGCTTGTCGTTCATCAACAGCGCCGCGATCAGATAGGCGACGACGGTCGGTACCGGGAAGTACCAGGCGATGACGACTGCGACGATCCGCACGGCCCAGACCGGCAGTTCGAAGTAGTCGGCGAGGCCGGCGCAGACCCCGAGGATCACGCCGCGCTCCGAGTCGCGGTAAAACCGCCGCCGAGGCCGTTCAACGTCAAAACGATTCATGTCTTGTTCCTCCAGCCCGGCGCCTGCGAGTCGAGGATGGATTCCAGCGTGTTGACGCGGCTTTCCATCCGATTTGCCAGTTGCCAGAGCTCCGACAGCATTTTTTCGTCTTCACGAGTCAATCCCGCCGCCTGCCGCCGCTTCGTGCTGTAGTGCAGAATCAGCCACAGCGGCGCGACGATGACCAGGAAGACAACGGCAATTGGAATTAACGCTACTTCCATCGCCGCTTACTCTTTGGACGTCGTGCCGCCTGCGCTCTTGCGCTCGCCCGCGGCCAACCGCTCCTTAAGCGCCGCCAGTTCGTCGGCGACGTGATCTTCGGTTTCCAGGTCGGCAAACTCCTGGTCCAGGCCGCGCTTGCGGCCGAGATCGAAAGCTTCGACCTTGCCTTCCATATGCTCCATCTTGCGCTCGAAGTATTCGAAGCGGCCGAGTGCATCATCAAGGCGCTGATCGTGAATGCGGTTGCGCACCTGCAGGCGCTGCGACGCCGTCTTGTGGCGCAGCTCCAGCGCCTTCTGCCGGTTCTTCGCGTCGGCCAGTTTTTCCTGCAGCGCAGCGATGTCTTCGTTGAGCTTGGCGAGTCCGGCTTCGACATGGGTCTGCTGCTCCTTGAGCACGCCCAGCGCGTCGGCGACGCGATTCTTTTCGGCCAGCGCTGCCTTGGCAAGGTCATCGCGGCCCTTGCCGACCGCCAGCTCTGCCTTGCGCTGCCACTCGTCGCACTCGCGCGTGACGGTGGCGATGCGGCGCTCCAGTTCCTTGCGATCGGCGATCGCGCGCGCCGCAGCCGAGCGAACCTCGACCAGAGTGTCTTCCATTTCCTGGATAATCAGCCGCACGATCTTTTCCGGATCTTCGGCTTTGTCGAGCATCGAGTTGATGTTCGAGTTGACGATGTCGCTCAATCTTGAAAAAACGCCCATGACGGTTACCTCTGAAAAAGAATGCTCGTGCCCTTTCCTATGCAGGAAGCGTGCCAACTCTGCGCTTGTCGCGTAAGCCTTTGAAATATCTTGGAAAAACCTTGGCTGCACCAAGAGTCGGTGCCAACTTGATTAGCTGAATTGACTGCTGAGTGGTGTAAACCGCTATAATTTAGCCATTATGGCTAATCCTCTTGTCACTGAAGCCGCCGAATCGACCGCCATGCTCGGCGAGTCGCCGGCATTCCTGAACCTGCTCGACGAAGCCTCGCGCGTCGCGGCCGTCGACAAGCCGGTCCTAGTCATCGGCGAGCGCGGTACCGGCAAGGAATTGATCGCATCCAGGCTCCACTATCTGTCCGCGCGCTGGGATCGGCCGCTCGTCAAGCTCAATTGCGCCACGCTGACCGAATCACTGCTGGAAACGGAACTGTTCGGCCACGAGGCGGGGGCCTTCACCGGTGCGACCGGCCGTCATATCGGCCGCTTCGAACAGGCCGAGGGCGGCACGTTGTTTCTCGACGAACTCGCCAACGTATCGTTACGCGTGCAGGAGAAAATCCTGCGCGCGGTCGAGTACGGCCAGTTCGAGCGCGTCGGCGGCAGCGAGACGCTGACGGTCGACGTGCGTATCGTCGGCGCGACCAACGAGGACCTGCCGGCAGCGGTGCGGGCGGGGCGGTTTCGCGCCGACCTGCTCGACCGGCTCGCGTTTGACGTCATTCATATTCCGCCACTGCGGGCGCGTGCCGGCGACATCCTGCGTCTCGCCGAGCACTTCGCCGTCAACGTCAGCCGCGAACTCGGGCGCGAATTGTTCCCGGGCTTTACCGAACGCGCGCGCGAGGCGCTGTTGCAGTACCGCTGGCCGGGCAACGTGCGCGAACTCAAGAACGTCGTCGAGCGCTCGGTACATCGAACGCCGGCGGATGCCGGCGCGGTCGACGAGATCGTCTTCGACCCGTTCGCCTCCGCCTACGCGCCGCAGCCTGCCGCGGCACCGGCAGCCGTCGTGCGGCCGGCGCGTGTTCCCGCCGGTCAACCTGCGCCCGTCGCGCTGCCATGCAAACTCAAGGACGAAGTCGCGCGTTTCGAAATCGCGCTGATCGAGCGCGCGCTTGCGGAGGCGCGCTACAACCAGGCGCAGGCGGCGCCTCTGCTGGGTCTCAGCTATCATCAGTTGCGCTCGCACCTGCGCAAGCACAAGCTGACGGTGCGGCGGGCGCCGGCCGATCCGCCCGACGAGTGACAGGATGCTGAAAAAGTCGTTCCGCGACGTTTCAGCCGCGCAAAGTGAAAACGCAATTTTCACTTTGCTCCATTTTTTCCACTGCTTGTAGTGGCCGAAAAATGTTGGCACGTCGCTGTGCCAAACGCAGCCTGCTGAAAACCGGGTTTTCAGCAGTCTGCCAGCCGCGCCGCGCGTGCCGCGACGACAAGCCGGCTCGACGGATGGAGGTAGCGGACATGCATCGCAGATATTTGATCCTGCTGGGCCTTGCTTGCGGGCTTCTCGCCGGCGGCGGCGCTTTCGCGCAGAACGTCATCAGGCTTTGGCCCGGCGTGGCGCCGGGATCGGAGCACTGGACATGGAAAGAAAAGGTATTTCACAACGTCAGCGTCGGTAACGCGCACCTCGGCACGATTGTCGAAGATGTCGTCGCGCCGACCCTGACGGCTTATCTCCCGGAGGTCGGCAAGGCCACGGGAACTGCCGTCATCATCGCGCCGGGCGGCGCGTGCATTGCGTTGACAATGGACCGCGAAGGCAACGACGTGGCGCGCTGGCTGCAGCAAAGAGGTATCGCCGCTTTCGTCCTCAAGTACCGGCTCAAGCATAAGCTGAGCGAGGGGGCGCCGAAGGATCTGAGCGAGGACGAGGCTTGCCAGTGGGGCATCGCGGACGCCGCGGAGGCGATCAAGCTGGTGCGGAAGCATGCAGCGCAATGGCATATTTCACCCCACCGGGTCGGCATTCTCGGCTTTTCCGCCGGCGGGATGATCGCGAGCGAAGTGCTGGTAAGGAAGGATGCCGCACAGCGCCCTGATTTTGCGGCACTGATCTACGGCGCGCCGTTCGAATCCATGCCCGCCGTACCGTCCGGCTTGCCGCCGGTCTTCATGGCATGGGCGCAGGATGACGAAATCGCCGGCTACGCGATGGTCCGCTTCTACCGGGCGCTGCTGAAGGCCGGCGACA
>DASSOO010000315.1:0-4692 GCA_035700455.1 Gammaproteobacteria bacterium | reverse complement strand
GCGTCCATGGCAACGGTGGAAACGTCCTGATCGCCGGCAAAATGCGTGTTGACTTGGAACTCGGCGCCGTTGGGCGTGCCGTCGGCGTGAAATCGCTGTGCGAAGATGCCGAAGGCGTCGCCGTCTTCGCCGCTGTGATCCGTCCAGCTCACCACGAAATCGCCGGCCGCGTCCATCGCCACGGCGGCTTCGCGCTGGCTGTTGACAGTATTGGTATTGACCAGGAACTCCGTGCCATCGGGCGTGCCGTCGGCACGATAACGCTGAGCGAAGACGCCGTAAGCTGAGCCGTCGTCACCCATCCAGGTCACCACGAAGTCGCCGGCCCCGTCCATCGCCACGGCGGGCCGATGTTGCTTGCCGGCCGTTTGGGTGTTGACCTTGAATTCGGCACCATCGGGCGTGCCGTCGGCGTGATAATGCTGGCCGAAGACGCCGAAGCTGTCGCCGTCTTCAGCGCTGTAATCCGTCCAGGTCACCACGAAGTTGCCGGCGGCATCCATCGCCACGGCGGGGCGCGCCTGGCCGCCACTGGTATGGGTGTTGACCCGGAACTCGGTGCCGGCAGGCGTGCCGTCGGCGTGGTAACGCTGGGCGAAGATACCTGACGAGTCGCCGTCTTCGCCGCCGTAATCGGTCCAGGTCACGACGAAGTCGCCGGCCGCGTCCATCGCCGCGGCGGATTGCCGTTGAAAGGAGCTGATTTGAGTATTGACCTGGAACTCGTTGCCGAGCGCCGCGCCGGGCGCGGGCGCCCCGGCCTGTGCCGCAGGCATGCCGCCCGCCAGCGCGAGACCGACTGCGATGGCGATCGGTGTGCGGCGCGTGACCGGGCCGGCGGACGGTGCGCGCAAGGCGCGTGCGAGACGATCGTGATCCATAGCGAATTCCCCCGTTTAGCGTGATGTGTTTTTTAGGCGACAGCCCAAATCGCGACCGCGCGAATGCCCGCGAAATGTAGCCACGCCGTAGCCGGAAAGCTGTTAATTTCGATGTAAATTCCGTTAAATTTGTATTTAAGAGGCGCAAGAATTGCGCCTGTAAAAGGGGGTTGGGGCGCTTGAGCGGCAAGATTTTCGAGTTTGGCCCGTTTCGACTGGACGAACCTAACCGTCGCCTTACGCGCGGCGGCGATTGCGTCGCGCTGGCCCCGCACGCCTTCGACGCCTTGCTGCTATTGGTCGACCACGCCGGCGAGCTGGTAACGCGCAAAAAGCTGATCGAAGAGCTGTGGCCGGACGTGGTAGTCGAGGAGTCCAACCTCAACTGGCATATCGGGGCGGTGCGCAAAGCGCTGGGCGAGGCGCCCGACCACTACATCGAGACCGCGCGCGGCCGCGGCTACCGCTTTCGGGCGCCGGTGCGCGTCATTGACGGGGCAAACGACGACAAGCCGGTCCCGGTGCCGGCCCGCCGCGGATGGCGGGCGGTCGCGGCGGCGGCGTTCGTATTGGCAATCGGCGGCGCCGCCTGGTTCGGCTTCCGGCCCTCGGCCGCGGTGCCCACCGCCAAGTCGATCGCCGTGCTGCCGTTCGCCAACCTGAGCACCGACCCGGCCAACCGTTATTTTGCCGGCGGCGTGCGCGAAGAAATCCTCACCCGGTTGGTGGCGATTCGCGACCTCCGCGTCATTTCCAGCACGACGGCCGCCCGTTATCCGGCGGCGCCGGCCGATTTGCCCGCTATCGCAGACCGGCTCGGCGCGGACGCGGTGCTCGAAGGCAGCGTGCAAAAAGCAGGCGGCCGGATTCGCATCAACGTGCAGTTGATCGACGCGCGCACCGACAAGCACCTGTGGGCGCGCAGTTTCGACCGGCCGGCCGACAAGATCTTCGACGTGGAAACCGAGGTCGCGCAAAGCGTAGCCGGGGCGCTCGAGGCCAATCTGACGCCGGCCGAGGCGCGCCGCATCGCGAAGGCACCGACCGCGAATCAGACGGCCTACGAGGCATATCTCAAGGCCAATCATTACCTGAACGAATTCAACAAGACGCTCGACAGGCAGGCGTTGCAAAAGACGGTTGAACTGGCTCATCGGGCGGTTCGGCTCGACCCGAAATTCGCGCCCGGCTGGTCGCTGCTGGCATTGGCTTATCTCAAGCTCCAGGCTCACGCGGGCGACGCCGAAGCCGCGGCCAGGCTGGCGATCGCGCTCGATCCGGAACTGGCGAGCGCGCACGAGCGCCTGGCGCTGGCGCTGGCGACCCGTGGCGACGTCGTGGCGGCGATCGGCGAGGCAACGGAGGCGGTACGGCTTGAGCCGCAGAGCGCTTACCTGCATTACGGCCTGGGCTTGATCATGGCGCGGGCGGGCCGCTGGGAGGAGTCGGTTGACGCCTACCGTCACGCCGTCGCCCTCGCGCCCCAGGAAAGTTTCATGCGCCTTGGCCTCGCGCAGTCGCTGGCCGCGCTGCGGCGTTACGACGAGGCGCGCGACGGTCTGAAGCTGGCGCTGGCGGCCGATCCGGCCGATGCGTTTTCAGCCAGGCGGCTCGCCAAGGTGTATTGGCTCGGTTGGGGCGATCTGCAGGGGGCGCGCACCGTTCTTGAAGCAGCGTCGCAACATGCTCGTGCATCCGCGTTGCTGGCCGATGCGTGGTATTGGCAGCACTTTCTCGCACGGAATTTCGACGCGGCCCGGGCTGTCGTGAAACGGGCCCCACCGGCATTGTTCAGCAGCGAAGGACAGCCGCGCGGGCTCTATCTCGGCCGCCTGTATCGTGCCGCGGGCGATAAGGTCGCGGCCGCGGCGGCTTTCAGGAAAGCGCGGGACTGGATTAAACTGCAATTGGAGGCTGCGCCCGCCGATGCCTTACCACAACGAGCGAATCTCTACGCCGCGCTGGCCGAAGTGCTCGCCGGGCTGGACGAACCGAAGCAGGCGATCGACAGCGCGCGGCGCGCGGTTGAACTGGTACCGGTCGAGAAGGATGCCTTGCGGGGCCCCGTTTATCTGCTCGCGCTCGCCAGGACTTACGCCCTTACGAATCACGCCGACGCGGCGCTGAAAACGTTACGGCAACTGCTGAGCCTGTCGGCTGGCTGGAGCGTATCGGTGCGGACGCTGGAACTGGATCCGACCTTTGACGCAGTGCGTAAAGATCGCCGTTTCGAAGACTTGCTCGCCTCACGTTCCTGAGCCAAGGACCATGACCCCAAAATCCGTCAACGCCAAGAAACTGGAGAAGCGCCTGCGCCGCAACGTCGGCAAGGCGATCGCCGACTTCAACATGATCGAGCCGGGCGACAAGGTCATGGTGTGCCTGTCCGGCGGCAAGGACTCGTATACGCTGCTCGATGTGCTGCTTGCGCTCCAGTCGAGCGCGCCGGTGCCGTTCGACATCGTCGCGGTCAACCTCGACCAGAAGCAGCCGGGCTTTCCGGAACACGTGCTGCCGGAATATCTCGGTGCGCGCGGCGTGCCGTTCCACATCATCGAGCAGGATACCTATAGTGTCGTCAAGCGCGTAGTGCCCGAGGGCAAGACGACCTGCGGGCTGTGTTCGCGCCTGCGGCGCGGCGCGTTGTATCGCTACGCATCCGACAACGGAGTCACGAAGATCGCGCTCGGCCACCACCGCGACGACATCATCGAAACGCTGTTTCTCAACATGTTCCACGGCGGCGCGCTGAAAACCATGCCGCCGAAGCTCGTCAGCGACGACGGCCGCCACGTCGTCATCCGGCCCCTCACCTACTGTGCCGAAGCCGACATCGAGCGCTATGCGCGGCTGAAGGAATTCCCGCTGATTCCGTGCAACCTGTGCGGCTCGCAGGACAACCTCGAGCGCGTGCGCATCAAGAACATGCTGCGCGAATGGGAACGCGCGACGCCGGGCCGGCTCGATCATATCTTTGCGGCGATGCAGAACGTGCGCCCGTCGCATCTCGCCGATCCGGCACTGTTCGATTTCGCCGGCCTGCGTGCGGGAGCGCCCGGTGCCGAATCCGACGATGCCGATCCGATTGTCGCGGCGGTGCCGGTGGCCGCGATCGGGCGCCGCAATGCGGCGCCGGTCAGTGGTTGAAAGCGGGTAATGGGTTATAGGTCATAGGTAAAGCCGGGCGAGCAGCTGATTCGCGTTTCATCCAGCCCCAGCCCCCAGTCCCCAGCCCCAGAGGAAAGACATGAACAAGCCATCGTTACTCATCGTTTGTACCGCGCTGGCATGCCTGATGATGACCGTTGCACAAGCGGCACCGCGGCTGTCCGACAGCGATTACATCGCGCGCATGGCGCAGATGCATGCCGGCGAACATCCGACGGCGAATTCGGCCTCGACGGCGAAGCCTGCCATGCCGGTGATTTCCCGGACGGTGCAGTATGCGACCGTCGATGGCAAACCGGTGCGCGGTTATCTCGCGCAACCGAAGCAGGCACATGGCCGCTTGCCGGGCATCATTGTGATTCACGAGTGGTGGGGTCTGAACGACAACATTCGCGCGATGGCCGATCGTCTCGCCGGCGAAGGCTACCAGGCGCTGGCGGTCGATCTGTACGGTGGCCATGCGGCGGCGACGGCGGCGGAAGCGCAAAAGCTGATGCGCGGCGTGCTTGCCGACACCGCGCAGGCCGAGGACAACCTGCGTCAGGCTTATGAGTACCTGGCCGGCAAGCTGCACGCGCCGCGCATCGGTGTGATCGGGTGGTGCTTCGGCGGTAGCTGGTCGCTGCAAACCGCCTTGATGTTC